>JBAVEE010000030.1:0-4431 GCA_049587575.1 Bradyrhizobium sp. | reverse complement strand
GCGAACTACCCCCGGCCTTCGCCGGCGGCAGGGTTCTCCAGATCGCCGCGCTGCCGGTGTTCCTGAAAACCTATATCGACCGGCTGAATTTCTCGTTCACCGAATACCTGCGTCACGAGAAGGATTCATCGACCGAACTGCATCAATGGATCCGCAGGAATTACCTCAGTTTCCGCGAGCTGGAGCTGAGCCTGATTTTGCAGAAGTCGTAGCGCGTCGCCCCGGCTAGGCGCCAGCCAAAATGTGCCGTAAAGCGGTCGTTTCGCCAGCGAACCGGCAGCGGTTGCGCCGGACCGTGCACTCAGATTTGAATCGCTTCCCAACAGCCGGCCGTCTATGCTGTGTCCATGTCGCGCCTCGTGTCTCTGTCCATGGCTGTCCTCCTGTCGCTGCTGCCGGCCGTCGCGCCGGCTGCGCCGGCTCATAAACATCCGGCGCAACGCTGGCACGGCTACGGCTTCCTGCCGGGCTATCATCAGCCGCTGAGCAACAGCCTGCCGCTTTACGCCCAGAAAGATGCGATGCGGCGCCTGGCGCGCCACAACCGGCGTCCCTGGTATATCGATCGAGTCCCACGTTATTACGGGTACGATGACGAGTGGCACTATTTAGGCGAGCCCGGCTTTTACCGCGGTCACTACAATGGCGGCACCTTAGGCCCTTGCTGGACGTGGACGCCGATCGGGCCGATCTGGAATTGCGGCTGACGAAGCTATTGCCTCAATGCCCGTCGAACGCCATCAGCGTTCGCACCGGCACGTCCATCGCCCGCAATTTCGCCGCGCCTCCAAGGTCCGGCAAATCGATGACGAAGCAGGCCGCGACCACATTGGCGCCGAGCTGGCGCATCAGCTTGACCGCGCCCTCCGCGGTGCCGCCGGTTGCGATCAGGTCGTCGACCAGGATCACGCGCTCGCCGGGGCGGATGGCGTCGGCATGCATTTCCATTTCATCGAGACCGTATTCCAGCGAGTAGGCGATGCGCACCGTGGTATGCGGCAGCTTGCCCCGCTTGCGGATCGGCACGAAGCCCGCGGAGACCTGATGCGCCAGCGCTCCACCGAGAATGAAGCCGCGCGCTTCGATGCCGGCCACCTTGTCGATCTTCGATCCGGCCCAGGGCTGCACCAGTTCGTCGACCGCGCGGCGGAAGGCGCGGGCATCGCCGAGCAGTGTGGTGATGTCGCGAAACAATATTCCCGGCTTCGGATAGTCCGGGATGGTGCGGACGGTGGCCTTCAGGTCGTATTCGAATGTCATCTGTCTCGGTCCTGTTATAGCTTCCTCGTCATTGCGAGGAGCGAAGCGACGAAGCAATCCATCTTCCCGATGCGGCGAAATGGATTGCTTCGCTTCGCTCGCAATGACGAGATTTCTCAATTCATCCCCATTCCAAGCCGGAACGCGTTCTCGACGACGCGCAGACCTACTTCGCCGCCGAGCGACATCAGCGATTCCGGGTGAAACTGCACGCCGCCGACCGGCAAGGTCTTGTGCTCGATCGCCATCGCGACGCCGTCCTCGGTGCTGGCGGTCACCTGCAGCACGTCGGGCATGCTGTCGCGCTCGACATAGAGCGAATGGTAGCGGCCGATCACGATCTCGTTGGGCAGATTCTGCATCAGGCGGCCGCCGCGGACCTGGACGCGCGAGGGCCGGCCATGCGCGGGTTGCCGGAGCTGCCCCAGCCGGCCGCCGAAATATTCCCCGATCGCCTGCACGCCGAGGCAAACGCCGAAGATCGGCAGCTTCCTGGCCAGCGCCGCATCGATCGTTTCGGAAATGACAAAATCTTCCGGCCTCCCCGGCCCCGGCGACAGCACCAAAAGATCGTAGCTCCCGGTATCCAGCATGTGCCGGGCGTGGACATATCTCACCACCGTCACGCTGGCACCGACCTGGCGGAAATAATCCGCCAGCATATGCACGAAGCTGTCGTCATGATCGATCAGCAGCACCCGCTTGCCCGAGCCGGTGGCGTCCGGCGCGAACGCCGACAGCGGCTTCGGCGGATCGCCGCGCAACGCCTGAAACAGTGCCGCCGCCTTGACCTGGCATTCGCGATCCTCGGCGGCCGGATCTGAATCGAACAGGCAGGTGGCGCCGACCCGCACCTCGGCGAGACCGTCCTTCATCCGGATCGTCCGGATGGTCAGCCCGGTGTTGATGCTGCCGTCGAAGTTCACGGCGCCGATCGCGCCGGCATACCAGCGCCGCGACGAACGCTCGTTGTCCTCGACGAACTGCATCGCCCACAATTTCGGCGCCCCGGTCACCGTCACCGCCCAGGCATGGGTCAGGAACGCATCGAGCGAATCGAAGCCCGGCCGCAGCATGCCCTCGACATGATCGACGGTATGGAACAGCTTTGAATAAGTCTCGATCTGACGCCGCGCCAGAACCTTGATGGTGCCGGGCACGCAGACCCGCGCCTTGTCGTTGCGGTCGACGTCGGTGCACATGTTGAGTTCGAATTCGTCCTTCTCCGAATTCAGCAACTGCCGGATCTGCTCGGCGTCGCCGATCGCGTCGACGCCGCGGGCGATGGTGCCGGAGATCGGACAGGTCTCGACCCGTCTGCCGTCGGAGCGCACGAACATCTCCGGCGACGCCGAGACCAGGAACTCGCCCTCGCCGAGATTCATCAGCGCGCCATATGGCGACGGATTGATCCGGCACAGCCGCTGGAACACTTCCGCCGGCGTTCGCTCGCAGGGCTCGGCGAACAATTGCCCCGGCACCGCCTCGAACAGATCGCCGCGCGCGAACGCGGCGCGCGCGGTCTCGACCGTGGCCTGATATTCGCCGGGCGCGTGATCGGAAAATCCCTGCCGCGGGGTCCTGGCATAGATGCTTTCGGGGGTGTCGCGCGGCAGGCCTTCCGACGATTTGCCGTTCCAGGCAAAATCGTAGCTCAGGACCACGCCGCGCCCGGTGGCGCGGTCATAGGCGAGCAGGCGGTCCGGCACGTAAAGCACGATGTCGCGCTGGTCGCCCTCGCGTGCGCGCTTCTGCACCAGGTCTTCGATCTGGAACACCAGATCGTAGGCGAATGCGCCGAACAGGCCGAGCAGCGGATCGTCATTGGCGCCGAGTGCCGCGACGAGATCGCGCACCAGCGACATCACGCTGGCGCGGCGGGTGCGCTGATCCTCGTCCACCGGCGCAGGCCCGCGCAGGATATGGCCGGCGAGATGGCTTGCGCTCTTCTCGGTGATGACGACGCAGGGTTCGCGGAGCACATCGCCGAGAAAGGCGATCAGCACTTCGCCGCGCGCATTCAGCGCCGCAAGCGAGAAGTCCGGTCCCGTCGTCTGCAACTGCAGCGGCGGATCGCAGAAGCCGAGGTCGAAGCTCTCGTAGCGGCCCGGCACCGTGGTTCCCGACGACAGCACCACGCCGCGGCGGCGATCGAGCAGGTCGATCAGGTCATCGAGCCTGTTGGCGCCGCCGGAAAATTGTTCCACCGACCGGGTGATCGCGAGCCCGCCGCGGGTGCGATATTCGCTGCGGGCCGGCAGGGAGAAGGCTGTCCTGTTCATGTGATCCTCTTACGAAACTTGCCGAGGGAACGCCACACAGGACAAACAAAAGGCCGTCGCGCTGCGATGACGGCCTCGAACGATCTTGGAAAATGAAATCGCACCGGCCACCTCTAGGAGGTGGGCCACCAAAGACGGGCTTTGCGGACGGCGGTGCTCATGGCTGGTAAACACCATGGCAGAGCCGGGACGTCAAGGGAGACGCCCGCGGGAAAGTCCCGTTCCCTCGCCCTCGCAACCGGGGCCCTGCCCCGGTTGCGCTCGCCTAACCCCGAAAACATGCATAGGATTCAGGCCAGAATCCAGGGAAGCGGGAGACGCGCGATGCCGTTGCAGGCGCTGGGATATGTCGGGTTCGGCTCGGCCGCGCTGGACGATTGGCGGCAGTTCGGCACCGGACTGGTCGGCCTGCAGGCGGTGGAGCGCGGCCCAGCCTTGCTGACATTCCGGATGGACGACCGCAAGCAGCGCATCGTCGTCGACCGCTCGTTGCCCGACGGCGAGCGTTTTTTCGGCTGGGAAGCGGCCGATGCGGATGCGCTCGACGCTCTCGCGGCCCGGCTGGAACAGGCGCAGATCGACGTCACGGCCGAGCCGCGAGCACTTGCCGACAACCGGCGCGTGCGCGGCCTGATTTCGTTCCGCGACCCCGCGGGCAATCGGCTGGAGGCGTTTTACGGCGCCGAGATCACGGACCAGCCGTTCAGTCCGGGCCGTTCGATCTCCGGTTTCCGCACCGGCCCGCTCGGCCTCGGCCATGTCGTGCTGACGGTGAAGGATATCGATGCGGTGATGCCGTTCTACGTCGAGTTGCTGGGCTTCCGGCTTTCCGACTACATCGAGAAGCCGTTCCGCGCCTACTTCTTTCATATCAACCCGCGGCATCACT
>JBAVEE010000029.1:0-3299 GCA_049587575.1 Bradyrhizobium sp. | reverse complement strand
GACCTCGTGCGGCACGCCGCCCTTGCCGCCCTTGATGTACCGCACGCCGACGGCGCGCTTGCCCTCGAAGATAATTTGGGTCGCATGCGCGTGGGTGTGCACATGGACATTTCCCCGCTTCCGCGCGGGATGCAGAAACGCGGTCGCCGCGCTGACGCGCAGGCCGTTTTTAATCGTGCGCTGGGCGTAGGAGACACCCTCCTGGATCGCGCCGTTGTAATCGGGGTTGCGCGGGATGCCGAGGCTCATCGCGCCCGCCATGAACGCCTCGCAGAGCGGGTCTCGCCAGTCCATGGTGGTGACCGTGAGATTGCCCTCGCGGCCGCGATAGGCGTTCTCGCCCTCGCCGATGCGCCGCTCCAGCCGCTTGAAATACGGCAGCACATCCGGATAGCCCCAGCCGCGGTTGCCGAGTTGCGCCCAGGTGTCGAAATCCTGGCGCTGGCCGCGATTGTAGATGTGACCGTTGATCGAGGAAGAGCCGCCGAGCGTCTTGCCGCGCGGCGCGTAGATGCTGCGGCCGCCGGTCCAGGGACCGGGCTCCTGCTGGTACGCCCAGTTGATGCTGCGCATGTGAAAGGTCTTGATGAAGCCGGCCGGCAGATGGATGTAGGGGTGCCAATCCGAAGGTCCGGCCTCGAGCACGCAGATGCTGGTGGAAGCATCCTCGCTGAGCCGGTTGGTGAGCACGCAGCCCGCCGAGCCCGCGCCCACGATCACATAGTCGAATGTATCCATCTCGGACTTTCGGCACTTTCTGTTTGACGCGCTTTCTTCACGCGAACCGGTTCCCACTTCGCTTGAAATGGCTATCAGTTGGCTACCGCGCCTTTTCATTGAGTTGGTAATTCAGATGTGCTCTCACCGTCGGCCATTCGGCCGCGATGATGCTGTAGACCACGGTGTCGCGCAGCGTGCCGTTCGCCGCAATCGCGTGACTGCGCAGGACGCCGTCCAGCTTGGCGCCCAGCCGCTCGATGCCGCGCCGACTCGCATGATTGAAGAAATGCGTACGGAATTCGACCGCGATGCAATCGAGCCGTTCGAAGGCATGGCCGAGCAGCAGCAGTTTGCATTGGGTATTGAGCGCACTGCGCTGCACGCGCCCGGCGTACCAGGTCGAGCCGATCTCGACGCGCCGGTTCGCGGCATCGACATTCATATAGGTCGACATGCCCGCGATCTCGCCTCCGGCGTCGAACACGGTGAACGGCAGCATCGAGCCCGCCGCCTGAAGTGCGAGCCTGCGGTCGATTTCCTTGCGCATGTCTTCAGGCCTCGGCACGGAGGTGTACCAGAGTTTCCACAACTCGCCGTCCTTCACGGCCTCGGTCAGCCCGTCGATATGATCGTGCGACAGCGGCTTTAGCCGCGCATGCGGGCCGCTCAGCGTCACCGGTTCAAGCCAGGGCATCCATCACCTCCTTCTTCGTCATTGCGAGGAGCGATAGCGACGGAGCAATCCATTATTTCCCGATGCGGTGGTATGGATTGCTTCGCTTCGCCCGCAATGACGTATCCAAGTTCACCTGTTCAAAAAATTCAGCGGCAGGCCGGGCCGTGCCCAGTCCATCGCGACCAGTTCGCCCTTGCCGGACAGCGTGATGAAGGCGGTCTTCAGTTCGGGGCCGCCGAAGGCGATGTTGGTGGTGACGCGGTCGCCGGTCGGCACCTGCTCGACGAGCGACCCATCCGGCGCGATCACCGAAATGCAGCCCGAGATCAGGGTGGCGACGCAGACATTGCCGCAAGCCTCCACCGCCAGCGAATCGAACATCTGGTAGCCGCCCAGCCCCGCGATCGGCTTGCCGCGTTCGCCGCGATAGATCACGTCGCGCGGCCTGACCTCGCCGGGCGCGACGAGATCGAACGCCCACAGCCGCGCCGTCGGCGTTTCCGCGACGTAGACGGTGTTTTCGTCCGGCGACAGGCCGATGCCGTTGGCCGGCAGCATGCCGAAGGAGCCTTCGACGATCTCCGTCATGCCGGGCTTGACGTAGTAGAACGCGCCGACATCCATGTCGCGGGCGCGGCGCTTGCCAAGATCGGTGAACCAGAGCCCGCCGTGCCGGTCGAACACCAGGTCGTTCGGCCCTTTCAGCGCATGCTCGCCGCATTTGTCGAACAGGGTCTCGACCTTGCCGGTTGCGAGATCGACGCGCTGGATCGAGCCGCCGATATATTCATGGGGCGCCGGCGCGCCCGGCATCATGGTTCCGCGCGAGGGGATCCAGCTGAAGCCGCCATTGTTGCAGATGTAGCATTTGCCGTCGGGGCCGATCGCAGCGCCGTTGGGGCCGCCGGGAATTTGCGCGACCACTTCCTTGCGCCCGTCCGGCCACACCCGCGTCAGCCGTTGCCCGCGGATTTCGACCAGCACCACCGATCCATCCGGCATCACCACCGGGCCTTCCGGAAATTCCAGACCGGTGGCGAGAACGCGAACCTCAGGCATCAAATCCCCCCGCATTTCTTGAACGTTTTCTTGAGCGCAGGCGGATTTCGCAGGCGCAACAATCTCGTTGCGCAACGTTATGGCAAAGTCACTATCGCTTGCAAGCAATCACCGCGCAGACGGGCGCGCAGGGCTGCCCCGCTTCAAAACAAAAATCTATTGCTTGACCGGCACCCAGATCTCAAGCCCGCCATCGCCGGTCAGCGGATTGAAGTTTTCGTCGTAACGCTCGAAGCTGGGCGCGTCGGCGGCCTTCAGCCCCGACCTCGGCAGCCAGTGGTTCCAGATCGTGTTGACGGTGCGGCGAATGGTCGAGACGTGGTCGTTGTGGGTGAACACCGCATAGCGCTGCTCGGGGATCCGGACGCGCGCAAATTCGCGCGGCAGACCGGAAAAGTCGGACACTTCGACGCCGGCGATGTAGTCGAAATTTCCGGCATCGTCGCCGTTGCAGCAGACGCCGAAGGCCAGCTTCCCGATCCGGTTGGGAATGTCTGCAACGCACTGATGAAAACGCTGCCACTGGCCGGGAATGCCGGCGCCGTTCTCGCTGGAGTAACGCCCGCCAGGACCCGCGACCAGCAGCGGCTTGCCGAGTTCAAAGCGCGGGACCTGAAGATTATCGGCGGCGGTTGAGTCCATCTGGATCGGCTCCTGAAGCTTGATGTAGTCGATGCGCGCGAGGTTGCGGACGGCTTCGGGCGTAACGCCAAAATGGTCGCGGAACGCGCGGGTGAATGCTTCGTGAGAGCCGTAGTCCGCATCCAGCGCCAGCGCGAGGATATCGGGCGCGCCGGCCGCGAGCGCACGCGCCGCCTCGCTGAGCCGGCGGGCACGCACATAG
>JBAVEE010000028.1:0-7218 GCA_049587575.1 Bradyrhizobium sp. | reverse complement strand
GTGTAGGCGGCGTACAGCCGTTGCAGCGAATGCGTGATGCCGGGACAGAGTTCGGCGAGATCGCGCAGTTCCTGTTTCGGCAGGTCGATCTGCCGGAACAGCGGATCGGAGAAGATCTCGTTCAGTTCGGCGAAGAAGCGGTCCTCGTCGGCGGTGGCGAGATCGCGCAGATCGAGGTCATAGGCTTCCGCCAGCCGCAGCAAGATCTGCGCCGTCACCGGACGCTGGTTGCGCTCGATCAGATTGACGTAGGAGGGCGAGATGCCGAGACCCTCGGCGATCTGGGTCTGCGACAGGCCCAGTTGCTGGCGGATGCGCCGGAAGCGGGGGCCGACGAACAGTTTCTTTCCGGAATCACCCGCCATGGCAGTTTCGCCGATCCCTGTGGTACGCCTGTTGTGACAAATATTGACAACATAACAAGTATGACAAGTTCATATGTTACATGACATCACCATTCGAAATCAAGCCATCTGTACGAATTAGAAAGTTTCGGGTTTAGCTCTCATCACGCATTTCGCAATGCACTGTCACGAATGTCGATTGGAGACCTAAGATGGCGAAGACCTTTGAACAGCTGGTTCCCGCACCCGCAGGCCGTTTTGACGGCATCAGCCGCCCCTACAGCCCGGCCGAGGTGGAGAAGCTGCGCGGCTCGGTGCAGATCGCCTACACGCTGGCCGAGAAGGGCGCCAATCGGCTCTGGAAGTCGTTGCAGAGCGAGCCTTTCGTCAATTCGCTCGGCGCCGTCACCGGAAACCAGGCGATGCAGCAGGCGCGCGCCGGTCTGCCGGCGATCTATCTGTCGGGCTGGCAGGTGGCGGCTGACGCCAACACCGCGGGCGCGATGTATCCGGACCAGAGCCTCTATCCGGCGAACGCCGGACCGGAGCTGTGCCGCCGCATCAACCGCACCTTCCAGCGTGCCGACCAGATCGAGCACTCCGAAGGCGGCGCCAAGATCGACTGGTTCGTGCCGATCGTGGCCGACGCCGAAGCGGGCTTCGGCGGCCCCTTGAACTCGTTCGAGATCATGAAGGCCTATATCGAGGCCGGCGCGGCCGGCGTTCACTTCGAGGACCAGCTGGCGTCGGAAAAGAAGTGCGGCCACATGGGCGGCAAGGTTCTGATCCCGACCGCTGCGCATGAGCGCAACCTGGTCGCAGCAAGGCTCGCCGCCGACGTCTGCGGCACGCCGACTTTTGTGCTGGCGCGCACCGACGCGGAGAGCGCCAGGCTGATCACCGCCGACGTCGACGAGCGCGATCGCGAATTCCTCACCGGCGAGCGCACCGCGGAAGGTTTTTTCAGACTCAAGCCCGGCACGGGCCTGGCCCACTGCATCAAGCGCGGTATCGCGTTCGCGAAATATGCTGACCTGCTGTGGTGGGAAACCTCGACACCGAACCTCGATGAGGCAAAGCAATTCGCCGAGGCCGTGCACAAGGTCTATCCCGGCAAGATGCTGGCTTACAATTGTTCGCCGTCGTTCAACTGGGAAGCCAACATCGACAAGGCGACGATCGCCAAATTCCAGCGCGAGATCGGCGCGATGGGCTACAAGTTCCAGTTCGTGACCTTGGCGGGCTTCCATTCGCTCAACCACGGCATGTTCGAACTGGCGCGCGGCTACAAGGCCGAAGGCATGGCGGCGTACTCCCGCCTGCAGCAGGCCGAGTTCGCCTCGGAGAAGTTCGGCTATTCGGCGACGCGCCACCAGCGCGAGGTCGGCACCGGCTACTTCGATCTGGTGTCCACCACCATCACCGGGGGCACCTCGTCGACCACGGCGCTTCACGACTCGACCGAAGCCGCGCAGTTCAAGGCGCACGGTTCGGACATCCACGTTCAGGCGGCTGAATAGGAGGCTATCATGAAGAACGGCAGTAATTTCTGGGTGATTGGCGGCGAGTTCGGTTCGATGAACTTCCACAAGCTCGTGGAAGGCTCGGCCCAGGTTCAGGGCCCGTTCAAGTCCCGCAAGGAAGCCGAGGATGCCTGGCGGGTGGTCTCGGAAGAGAGCCGCCATAAGGCCGGCGTGCGCTTTTCCATCGTCGAGGAGCCCGCGCGGGTGACAGCCTAGGCCCGATCGATAAGAAGACGTCCAGGGACGACAGCGGCCTCCTCCGGTCATACCGGGCGGGGCCGCTTGCGTCTGTAGTCTCCCAAAGGCGTAAGTCTTTGGGAACAAACGGCCTTTGCGGACGGCCCGGTTACTGATAGGTTAACGGCGTTCGCAACCCACAGGACAAGGCCGCCAGCTTATGTCAGAGGCACACAATACCGGCAGCGAAGCCGTCGGGGATGCGCGTCCGATGCGGCTGCGCGATGCGCTCCGGCAGGCGCGGATCGAGGCTGCCGATCGCACCGGCGTCGTCGTCGACCTGCGCGATGCGGAAGTCGCCCGGCTGGAAATCTTGAACGAGGCGCTCGATCCGCTGTTTGCGCAAATTCCCAATTCCGTCGATCTGTTCGATCGCGGCATCAGCCAGGGCGAGACGCCGCGGCTGTGGATCGACGTGGTGGCCCATGTTCTGATGGGGCGCGACAAGCGCATCTATCGCTTCGTGCAGGATACCCGTTTCGGCCGCATCGTGGTCGCCGAATCCCATGACGTCGCCGTCATCGTCGACGCCGTCACCGATTATGTCGCGCGCCGCATGATCGAGCGCGAACACGCGCTGGTCGCGACCCCGATGGCCGCACCCGCCGTGGTCGAAAAGCCGCGCCGCAGCGGCTTCTGGAGCTTCGCGCTCGGCTTTATCCTCGGCGCGGTTGCGCTGTTCGGCCTGGCGCTGTTTGCGAGTTTGCGCAATCTCTGACGCAGAGATGTTCTACATCAACCGCGTCTGCCGTATTTGCCTGACCCGCAGCGCATCGTCGATGCCCCGTACCGTCTGCTCACACCGCCACGCCGCGCCATCGCGTTCGATCGAAAACAGATTATAGGCCGCGGCGGGATAGCGGCCATGTGCCAGCGCGGAGGCCGATGGCACGCCGATCACCGGAATCGAACCGTTCGGGCCGTCGATCCGGATCGCGGAATGAACGTGATCATGCCCATGCAGGACCAATTCCACGCCACGTTGCTTCAGGAGCTCGAGCAGTTGAGATGAATCGGTCAGCCGCTTGGCGCGCGCGTCCGAGCGCAGCGGGTGATGGATCAACAGGACGCGGAAGGCCTGTTCGGCGGAAAGCCCCGCCAGGACGCGCTCGAGCGCTTCCAGCTGGCCGCGTCCAAGCCATCCCGTCGCCATCAGCGGAGGCGTCGGCACCGCCGAGGAAACGCTGATCAGCGTCAGCGGGCCGCGGCGGCGCACAGACGGAAACGCGGCGCCACGATCGGGTGCATCGTCGCCGGCGAGATAATTTGTCCAAGCCTCCGCAAAACGATGTTGAGTGGCGCGAACATAGGCGTCGTGATTGCCCGGGATGACCGTGACCCGGTCCGGCGCGCCGACGCTCTCCAGCCATGCCCGCGATGGCGCAAACTCGGCTTCGAGCGCCAGATTGACGAGATCGCCGGTGACCGCGATGTGATCCGGCGTCTGCGCCTGCATGTCCGATACCAGCGCATCGAGCACGTCGCGCCTGTGGAATTTGTGCCGGTTGCGCGTCCAGTTGAGATAGCCGAACGCGCGCTTGCCCATGAGATCGGAAAGCCGCACGTTTGGCAGCGGCGGAAGATGCGGATCGGATAGATGGGCAAGGGTGAAGGCCGCCATCATCTGTATCCGCTTCGGTTTGCGCGAAAGAGCAGCCGCACGATTGCCTCACGATATCCTGCAATATCCCGGAATGTATTGGCAAGCTGGCCGCCGCGATGCAAGGATCAAACCTTGTCGGCATATCCAGGGGTTTCCGTGACGATGAACCTGCAGAACCTGCGAAGGAGCCTTGAGCCGGCGCTGCGGAGGATTTTTCATTTCTATTGGCGATTCGCGCGCGGCATGACGCTCGGGGTCCGCGCCGTCGTGCTCGACGGTGAAAATCGGGTATTTTTGGTCAAGCACAGCTATATCAGCGGTTGGCACCTGCCCGGCGGCGGCGTGGAAGTCGGCGAAACGTTCCGCGATGCTTTGCAGCGCGAATTGGAGGAAGAGGGACGGATTGAACTTATCGGCGAGCCGGCGCTGCACGGCCTGTTCTTCAACAGTCACGTCTCCCGCCGCGATCATGTCGCGGTCTATCTGGTCAGGTATTTCAGGCAGGATCGCCTGCCGGAGCCGAACCACGAGATTATCGCATCTGGATTTTTCGAAGCGGGAGCGCTGCCGGCGGAAACGACCAGGGGTACACGCTTGCGAATATCGGAAGTGATCGAAGGCCGCGAGCCGATTGCAACATGGCGTTAGGGCTATCCGGTCGCGCTGCGCGGTTTGATGTCGTGCGGACCATGGAGCAGTCTGCTTGCCGCGGCGCGCTAATTGCGCTTGGATGTTGTGGTCTCTCGTCGCCCGTGGCGCAATGGAAAGCGATGAAATATCTGAAGGCTGTTTGCGGTTTCGCACTGTTCGCCGTTCTCGCCAGCAATGTGTCGTCGATGTCGCGCTGGAGCGAAAGCCGCGGCGTTTACGACGACATCTGCTATTTGCGGCAGGCTCATCTGTTCCAGAGATTTGGGCTTGGCGGCTTGAACACGGATATCTCCCGGGATGACGATCATTATCTGTCTGCAAAATTGAGCGAGATGGGCTTTAAGTCGTGGAACGATACGGCGACGGCGCCCTGCCACACATTGATGCCGGATACGGAAAAGCGGGTGATGCAGTATCCGCCGGGCACGGGCTTTGTACTGGCGCTGTTTCCGCAGGGGTTCCAGGTGATCCCGCTCTATGTGTCGGCGACGGCTGTCGTCTTTGGACTGGCGCTGCTCGCAATTCTTTATGCGCGCTCCAGATCGTCGGTATTGCTCGCGGCCGGCTTCGGCTGCCTGGCGGTCTACCTGATGATCAATCCTGCAAAGGCGAGCTATTCGGTGGCGCCGACCATGGTGGCCTGCGCGCTCGCGGGACTTCTCACGGCCAGCTTTTTCTCTGCCGGGCAAAGCAGGCGTCGCCTCGTCCTGGCGGGGCTGACCGGTCTGCTTATCGGCTTGTCCGTGAATTTCAGATTGCCGAATTTGTTCCTCTCGTCGGGATATTTCCTGTTTTTCGGCGTTTCGTTGCTGCGTTCACGAAAAATCGAGGTGGCGCTGCAGGGCGCGCTGTTTGCGGTGGCATTCCTGGCGGGGATGGCGCCGACGCTGGTTGCGAATGCGATCAACGCCGGCAGCCCATTCTCGACGACTTACGGTGGGGTCGACGTGACGCCTCCGGACTTCAGCTTCGGCGTCATCCGGCAATACCTTGCGGATATGCAGTTCGTCTTGCTGTTGCTCGCGGGCTTGTGGACGGCGGTGATGTGGCGTTCGAACCGCGCGGGCGGCATCAGACAAGTCGCTGTTGTCACGGCTGGGAATCTCCTGGTGAACCTTGCCTTCTTCATGAGCCATCCCGTCTTCACGCCATACTATACGGTGCCGGTCGCCATGCTTTCGTTGTGGAGCCTGCTGTTTGCGTCCCTGATTCAGCCGGCAGAAATGGTGGACGGCGCTCGCGTCGGGCGGGCAGCCGGCGCATGATAGTGTTATGGGAAGCTCGGTCGACAGGCTTCATGGGGCAGGCGTTTCAGCAATGATATCATCGTCGGTGCGGATTGCTGTTTTGGTGCCGTGCTTCAATGAGGAGGCTGCGGTCGCCACCGTGATTGCCGATTTTCGCGAGGCGCTGCCGTCGGCCGATATTTTCGTCTACGACAACAATTCGTCGGATCGCACGGTCGCGGTGGCGCGCGATGCGGGCGCCACCGTGCGCCGCGAGCGCCGCCAGGGAAAGGGTCATGTGGTGCGCCGGATGTTCGCCGATGTCGACGCCGACATCTATGTTCTCGTCGACGGCGACGCGACCTATGATGCCGCCAGCGCGCCGCGCATGATCGAGGCGCTATTGTCGGATCGTCTCGACATGGTGGTGGGCCTTCGCGTCGACCAGGCCGCGGCCGCCTATCGTCCCGGCCACCGCGCCGGCAATCGGATACTGACGGGTTTTCTGTCGTCGGTTTTCGGCCAGGCTTTCAGGGATATTCTTTCAGGGTACCGCGTGTTCTCGCGGCGCTTCGTCAAATCCTTTCCGGTGCTCTCGGATGGCTTCGAGATCGAGACCGAGTTGAGCGTCCATGCGCTGGAGCTGGCGTTGCCGGTCGCCGAGATCGAAACGCCTTACTACGCCCGCCCGGAGGGTTCGGTCAGCAAGCTCAACACCTGGCGCGACGGTCTGCGGATTCTCGGCACCATCCTGAAACTCTACCGTTCGGAAAAGCCGTTGCGCTTTTTCACCGCGATCGGAGTTTTTTTGACCCTGGTTTCGGTCGGCCTCGCGATCCCGATTCTCGTCACCTATCTCGAGGAAGGCATCGTTCCCCGGCTGCCGACCGCGGTGCTGTCGATGGGTCTGATGATTCTGGCGATGCTCTCGGCTTCATCTGGGTTGGTGCTCGATACCGTGACGCGGGGACGCCGGGAGATGAAGCTATTGGCCTATCTGTCGCAAGGCCCCGCCGGCAGGAATTGAAAGGGCTTGAAATCCGGCAGGACGCGGCGGACGATGGACCGCGCGGCCGCCAGATGCTATCTCGCGACCATGAGCGACCTCTCTCTTACCATACTGGCCGAAACCGCCAGCGACGCCCAGGCAATCGAACGCCTGCATGAGCGTACATTCGGCCCCGGCCGCTTCGTGCTGAGCGCTTACCGGCTGCGCGAGCATGTCGATCACCTGCTCGATCTGTCGTTCACCGCCTGGATCGGCACGCTGCTGGTGGGCTCGGTGCGCCAGTTGCCGATCGTTATCGGCGATACCAAGGCGCTGCTGCTGGGACCGCTTACGGTCGAGCCGCCGTTTCGCAGCCGCGGCGTCGGTCGCGCGCTGCTGGAACGCGCGCTGAAGGACGCCAGGGAAAAACAGCATCGCCTGGTGCTGCTGATCGGCGATGAGGCCTATTACAGCCGTGTCGGCTTCAAGGCCGTGCCGAAGGGCCGCGCGACCATGCCGGGACCGGTCGACTACGGCCGCCTGCTGGTGGCGGAGCTGGTCGATGGCGCGTTCGAGGGCGTTTCCGGACCGATCCGCCCGGACTGGAGCATGGCGCGATAGCTTCCCGCTATTCGCTGCTTTTGCG
>JBAVEE010000027.1:0-5177 GCA_049587575.1 Bradyrhizobium sp. | reverse complement strand
GCCCTGCATTACCGATATCTACGCGCACGCCGTCCGCTTCGGAACCGCGACGTTCGAGTTGCTCCCGCCGGATCTCGCCGAGATGTCGCGGCGTTTCAGAACGCTGGCCGACGGTGGCTTCCCCTATTTCGTCGCAGCCCTCGGCGACAGCGTCGTCGGATACGCCTATGCGGGCGCATACCGGCCGCGACCGGCCTACCGGTTCACCGTTGAGAATTCGGTCTATTTGCAGCCTGCCAGCCACCGGCGCGGGATCGGCCTGCAATTGCTGCAACGGCTGATCAGCGAATGCGAGGCGCGCGGCTATCGCCAGATGATCGCGGTGATCGGCGATTCCGCCAACGCCGCATCGATCGGCCTGCATTCGAGTTGCGGATTTCAGATGATCGGGACCCATCCGAATGTCGGCTTCAAGTTCGGCCGCTGGCTCGACACCGTGATGATGCAGCGCGCGCTCGGCGAGGGAGCGGCGACGGTGCCGGCTGACGACCCGGGCTAGTTGCCCGCTCCCCGGGACGAGCGGGCGTTGCGTGGCTAGACCACCGCCAGCTTGCGGTCGATCACCAGCAGCACACGATCCAGTTCATGGCCGCGGCGCAGGATCAATCCGCTCGCCGAGATCACGCTGTAAATCCCCTGCTTGCGCGCGAGGCGCGGATCCTTCTCGATGCGATAGATCGGCACTTCGGAAGCGCGGCGGAATACCGAGAACACCGCGCGGTCGCGCAGGAAATCGATCGCATAATCGCGCCACTCGCCGTCGGCGACCATGCGCCCGTACAAATTCAGGATGCGATTGAGTTCGAGGCGATTGAACGTCACCAGGCCTGGCGAGGCACCCGCAGCGGGGTTGCGCGCCGCTGCGCGGGCCTCGCTTGGATCGGGTTCCTCCGACATCGAGCTCATGGCGCATCTCCTGTCATCTTGCCGACATGATTGCGCCGACTGACCTCCGCTGCAAGAGCGCCATGACGGGAGTTCTGAATTCATCCGCCACCGACAGCCCCCTCCCGGGGGAAACCGGCCGTCACAGGATCGTTAGCGGAATCATAAAGCCGCCCAACTTCCGCCCAGCGACCGCCCTTCTGGATTGCGAAAAGAAATCACTGCGTCGGCCCGGTCCTTTCGATACCGGATTCCTCAGCCCCCAGCCCCCCGGGGTCGTCGGGACCGGGCCTGTTCGCAGAATAGCTTATCCCCATACTGGGCCAACGCGAGTTGGTCCTTTTTCTTTTTGGTCGACAGATGCTTGGCAGGCTGCCCTGCTTTCCACGCCGGCGCTGGGTGCGTTGTCGCATCGCCGCGAGCCCTGCCGCCGGCGTTCAGCACGTCGCCTTGAGGTCCCCAAGCTGACTGCGTCCGGTTGAGACCGGGCAGGTCGACGGCGAGCGCCCGACGGGATCGCGCTTTGGAAGAGGGGTGATATCGTGGACGGGGCGCGGTCCCGTCAGTCGCTCCATTTGCTGGTCGACGGGTCCTGCACACAGGGGGTATTCGCGATGCTGAGACGGATGGCGGCCCTGGTCGGCCTTCTGTTGTCGTCTTTCGGCGGTTTCACCGTGGCCCGGGCTGACGCTGACGATCTCGCCGGGCGCTGGACCGTCACCTGGTCCGACACGTCCAAGAACGTCATGTCGCTCGCAAACAAGAGCGGACGCTTATCCGGCACTTACGAAAATGACGACAGGGACTCCTGCCAGGTCACCGGCAATTTCCTCGCGTCCAATCAGCATCTGGCGCTCCAGATCGTGTGCCCGAAATGGGATATTCGAATGCAGGGGGCGGCCTCGAAAGACGGCAACACCATCCGTGGCAGCTATCAGGCGCACGTGGATGGCGTCGGCAAATTCGTCATGACGAAGCAATAGCCGCGTCCGCCGGACGAAAGCTTGCGGCCAGCCCGGAGTGAGAGCCTCCGTGCCCCGCGCAGAGATAAATTCTCAGTGAAGCGACGTATACGCCGCACCCAGCATCAGGCCGGGCCTGTCGCGGCTGCCGTCCTGGACATAGACGGCGGCGGCATCGATGCCCTCGCGGGAAATATTTTCCAGCGGCACGGTCCAGCTGCCGGCGTTGCCGTTCCAGTCGCCGACCTTCAGCACGTTGCGCACCACATTGAAGTAGGTGACTTCACGACCGCGATTCTCGCCCCGGCCGATCGATATCGGCACCGCTTTCGAGATCGAACAGATCCATATTTCGCCGTGCATCGCGGCCGGGCCCTTGTTGGAGGCCGCCACCGACACCGTAATCTGCTTCCCCGCCAGCGTCATGGATACCGGCACCGACATCACGCCCTCGGTTTTCCTGGTATAGCCGATCGCGTCTTCGATGCCGGCGCGGTCGCTGCCGATCACATGCGCGGCACCGTTCACGATCACCTGCGGCGTGTAGACATCGCGATCGCCGCGCATGTGCGAATAGGCTTTCTGACGGGCGCTGAAGCGCGCATCCGCCAGCGTGTCCTTCCAGCCAAGATAGTCCCAATAATCGATCGGCATGCTCAGCGCGATCACCGAAGGATCCTTGGCCAGCTCGCCGATGATCTTGTCGGCGGGCGGACAGGAGGAGCATCCTTGCGAGGTGAAGAGCTCCACCACGGCGCGGGGTTCGGCAACGGCTGGACGAATAATTGCCACGATCGCGAAGACGCCAAGCGCCCCTGACCACCGCGAAACGCGATTATAGGCCATCATCGCTGTCATACCAGGAACCAAGAACTTCCCCGTCGCCGCTGTTACGCATACCTGGCCGTTAACACTTTGCGGGGTATGAGCCCACCGGCCTTCCGAACGAAAGAAGGCGACCTTTTCTTTAAGCCGCCTTCACTTGCCTCGCTACTCACTTCGCGGTGAGCCACCGATCTCGATCACGCCGCAAGCTTGCGCAGCACATACTGCAAGATGCCGCCGTTTCGATAATAATCGAGCTCGTCGAGCGTATCGATCCTGCACAGCAATGAAACACGCTGCAGCGAGCCGTCGCCCGAGACGATTTCCGCAGTAAGCTTCTGACGCGGTTTCAGGTCGCCCTGCAACCCCCGTATGGTTACGGTCTCATTGCCCTTCAGCCCGATCGACTGCCACGACGCGCCATCCTCGAAGGTGAGCGGCAGCACGCCCATGCCGACGAGATTGGAGCGATGGATGCGCTCGAAGCTCTGGCAAATCACGGCGCGAACGCCGAGCAGCCGGGTTCCCTTCGCGGCCCAGTCCCGCGAGGAACCGTTGCCGTATTCGGCGCCGGCGAACACCACCAGCGGCACGTGCTCGGCCTGATATTTCATCGCCGCGTCATAGATCGACATCTGCTCGCCGTCGGGCCAGTGCTTGGTCAGGCCGCCTTCGGGGATGTTGCCGTCGGCGCCCTTCAGCATGAAGTTCTTGATGCGGATATTGGCGAACGTGCCGCGCATCATGATTTCATGGTTGCCGCGCCGCGTGCCGTATTGGTTGAAGTCGGCCGGACGCACCTGATGCTCCGAGAGATATTTCCCGGCAGGCGACGTCAGCTTGATCGCGCCGGCCGGCGAGATGTGATCGGTGGTGATCTTGTCGCCGAACATCGCCAGTATCCGCGCATCGACGACGTCGGCGATCGGTTCCGGCTCTTTCTTCATGCCTTCGAAATAGGGCGGGTTCTGCACATAGGTCGAACTCATGTTCCAGCGATAGGTCTCGCTCTCGACGGTCTTGATCTTGCGCCAGTTGGTGTCGCCCTTGAACACGTCCGCGTATCGCTTCTTGAAGATCGTCGCGGTCACGAATTTCTTCATGTAGGCGTTGATCTCCTTGGTCGTCGGCCAGATATCCTTCAGATATACCGGCTTGCCGTCCTTGCCGGTGGCGATCGGTTCGACCGCGAGATCCTTCGTGACCGTTCCGGCCAGCGCGTAAGCAACGACCAGCGGCGGCGATGCGAGATAGTTCGCCTGCACATCCGGACTGACGCGGCCTTCGAAATTCCGGTTACCGGAAAGCACGGCGGCGGCGATGATGCCGTTGTCGTTGATCGATTTCGAAATCTCTTCCGGCAGCGGGCCGGAATTGCCGATGCAGGTGGTGCAGCCGAAGCCGACCAGATTGAAGCCGACCTTGTCGAGATCGAGCTGCAGCCCGGAATTGGAGAGATATTCCGCAACCACCTGGCTGCCCGGCGCCAGCGAGGTCTTGACCCAGGGCTTTGCCTTCAGCCCCTTGGCGGCGGCATTGCGGGCCAGCAGCCCCGCGCCGATCAGAACGCTGGGATTGGAGGTATTGGTGCAGGAAGTGATCGCCGCGATCACGACGTCGCCATGGCCGAGATCGAAATTGCGATTTTCCACCGCGTATCGCTTCGAAGCCTCCGTGGCCTTCTTGTATTCGCTTGCCATCGCCGCGGCGAAACCTTCCGCCACCGCGGGCAACGCAACGCGACCTTCGGGACGCTTCGGTCCGGCCATCGACGGCACAACGGCACCGAGATCGAGCGTCAGCGTTATCGTGAACACCGGGTCCACGGACTTTGCGGTGCGGAACAGACCCTGCGCCTTGGCGTAGGCCGACACCAGCGCGACGCGGTCAGCCTTGCGGCCTGAGGTCTTGAGATAATCGATGGTCGCGGCATCGACCGGGAAGAAGCCGCAGGTCGCGCCATATTCCGGCGCCATATTGCCGATGGTCGCCTTGTCCGCGACCGAGAGGTGATCGAGACCGGGGCCGAAAAATTCCACGAATTTTCCGACCACGCCCTGCTTGCGCAGCATCTGCGTCACCGTCAGCACCAGATCGGTCGCGGTGACGCCTTCCTTGAGCTGACCCTTGAGTTTGAAGCCGACCACTTCCGGCAGCAGCATCGACAGCGGCTGGCCCAGCATGCAGGCCTCCGCCTCGATGCCGCCGACGCCCCAGCCGAGCACGGCAAGGCCGTTGACCATGGTGGTGTGCGAATCGGTGCCGACCAGCGAATCCGGATAAGCGACCTCGAAGGTGCCGGTCTTCTTGCCGACCGTCATCTTCTCCTTCCTGGTCCAAACCGTCTGCGCGAGATATTCGAGATTGACCTGGTGGCAGATGCCGGTGCCGGGCGGCACTACGCTAAAATTGTCGAACGAGCGCTGCGCCCATTTCAGGAACTTGTAGCGTTCCTGGTTCTGCCGGTATTCCTCGTCGACGTTCTTCTTGAAGGCTTGATTGTTG
>JBAVEE010000026.1:0-2688 GCA_049587575.1 Bradyrhizobium sp. | reverse complement strand
CGGCAGGTTTGTTCGGTTGCATGATGCCGGGCCAGCAAGGTGGCACGGCGACCCGCCCATGCCAAGAAGCGGCAGGGTTTCACCATGCGAAATTGATTCCGCACCGCGCCACGGGAATGCAGCTCGTCTGCGGCGGTTCGACCGCTCCTATCGACAAGCATGGTTTCCCGCTTCTGGAATGGCCAGAAAGGTAATTGTGGCTGGCGCGAACGTTACGGTATCGCCGGCGGCCGGAACGCCTTCAATGGCCGGCAGTTCATCGCCGGGGGCAAGCGCCAGCGGGTGACCGTTCAGCCGGACGTGTTCATCGAGCAGGTCCGCGGCGTCGAGCGCATAACGTACCGACGGCGCCGGAAGCATGACCGCATGCGGTGCATTGCGATCGGTATTGATCACCAGAAGCGCCACGCCGCCTGGCTTGCCCCTCTGGCAATGGGCGTAGACGTGGAGGCCGGATCGGACCGGCACCCCGGCCTCGAGCACCGTGGTGCCCATCAATTGCCGCCACAACAGTGCGCCCCAGTAATTCGGCCGCGGCGCCAGCGTTGTTTCATCAAGCAGGCCATAATCGCTTGCCGCGAGCGTGTTGTGCATGACGATTTGAACGCCTGCTCTCGCCAGTCGCCCGAGCTGATCGAGATAGCGGAACGTATCCGCGAAACTTGTGGCCCACGGGTTCCCGCCGCAGGCGGCGTCTGCGGTTTCGGTGAGCCAGATCGGCTTGCCGGGGTCGAACCTGTCGCGAAGAGACTGATAAAAGGCCAGGGTTCGCCGGGTGCGCGAAAGCCAGTCTTCGGAAAGCGCCGCCTCCGGCGCGCTCCTGCCGCCACATCGCTCCGACAGCGTCCCATAATAGTGGTACGAGACGACATCGACGCCGGAGGCGGCCAGCAGGTCGGATGCCATTGCAGGCTCGCCGACCGTGCCGGGACCGACGATCAACGTCTCGGGCGCCGTCCGCTTCATGAACGCGTGGAACAATCTGATATCCCGCCCATAGGCGGTGGCGTCGTAACCCGGCGGTGCGCCGCCCATCTCGGAAAGGTTCGGTTCGTTCATGAATTCGGTGGCGGCGATGCTGCCCCCGATCGAGCGGGTGAAGCCGACAAGGCGGTTGGCCTGATCCGGCTGCCAGACGCCCGCGGCGTCGCGGGTGCCCGGACTTACGGCGAACGACGTCACGATCCGCGCGTCCACCGAACGCGAGAAATCGACCACGCCCCGCCATTGCCGGCGGGTCAAAACGCCGTTGAATCCTGATGGAGGCGCCGGCGGCGCGTCTTCGGAATCGGAAAAATACGTGCTGTTTGCCCAGGTGCCGCTGACACGCAGATAGGCGGGCGCCAGCGCCGCCGCGAGCTTTCGCAGTCGGGCATTGGCCAGATCAATCGGCGGTCGGTATTGATAGAGATTTGAATCCATTCCCGGCGGCGTGGCCGATCCGGATCGTGGTAGCCGTGCGGGCTGCGCATCCGGCTTCGATCGATAGGGTCTCCAGAATTTTCCGCCGGTGACTTCGATCATCTCGATGTTATAGGACTGGAAGCGCTCGCTGATCGTGCCGATGCGGGCCAGGCTCGAAGGCGTGATGGAGGGGGCGTCCGTCGGGGTACCCGCGCAGGCTTGCGCTTGCAGCAGGGCGGACGCCAGCAGGCCGCAGAGCGGCGCGCCGATCCCATTGCGCAGGCGGAGGTCCCCGCTTGTTTCCGGTGAGGCGCCCGCGGAGCGGTTCGCTCCGTATCGTCCAGATGAAAGCAAGGAACATTCCCAATTTGCCTGAATTTAGCTTACGACAGGCACAAGCCTATCGAATATATTTCCTCCAGGCCCGGTCGACCGCGCATGGCAGCGGCGCAACCGGCCTCCGGCAAGCGCGGCGGGCCGCGAAGCAGGAAGGTGGTGAGGGGGCTCATGGGGAGATCTGTCGTGGCTTTTTCGACGCGTGTTTTTTCTTGCTGCGCCATGGTGGCGATGGCCGCCTGCTGGCTGCAGCCGGCCTTCGCGCTCGACCCTCGTTATCCGGACTGGCCGTGCCAGCAATTGAAGGTGCCGGGAATTTCGATCGCCAGCGTCTGGAACGGACCTCCGATCGAGGCCATCGACAAGACCAGGTCCGAGGACCCGAAGGAAGCCGAACTTGTCGCGCGTCTCGCCGCCCGCCGCACCCCGATCGAGGACGCGCGAAAACTGATCGCGGACTATGTCGTCGGCACCCATGAGCAAAAGCTGGAAAAGGCAAAATCGCTGTTTGCTGCATTGTATTCGACGCTCAATGCGCAGCGCGATCAGGTGATGAACGGGATCGAGCGCTTTTCCCGCAAGCAGAAGGCCATGGCCGAGGACATCCGCGAAAAGACCCAGAGGATGCGCCGGATGCAGGACGCGCCGAACGCCGATCAAACCCAGAGCGATGAGCTCGCCAGTCAATTGTCCTGGCAGACGCGCATTTTTGAGGATCGGCGAAAATCGGCTTCGTATGTCTGTGATGTGCCCGTGCTTATCGAAAAGCGGTTGTTCGATTTGAGCAGGGCGATCCAGGACCGTTTGCAAGACGACACGCCGGCGAAATAGGGAATTTCTGCCAGAGCGTTTTCCAGCGAAGTGGGCCCCGGTTCGCGTAAAGAAAACGCGTCAAAACAAAAAGCTAGATGGAGAGCCGGCTCCGCAAATTTGAACAGGTCGATAAGT
>JBAVEE010000025.1:0-5103 GCA_049587575.1 Bradyrhizobium sp. | reverse complement strand
GGGCTGGATTGACGACGGGCGCAAAAAACGCCCCGGTTTCCCGGGGCGTTTTACGCATTAGTGAATCCGGCGCGAAAGCAGGGCCGCGTTACGCGGCGACCTTCTCGGCCGAACCTTCGATCACCGGCGCGGACTGGGCGTTGGTGGAGATCGGAATGCTGCGGGGCTTCTTGGCCTCGGGAATCTCGCGAACGAGATCGACGTGGAGCAGGCCGTTCTCGAGCGAGGCGTTTTTCACGACCACGAAATCGGCAAGCTGGAAGGCGCGTTCGAAGGCGCGCGCCGCGATGCCGCGATAGAGCACCTCGGACTTGTCCTTGCCGTTCTCATTGGCGGATTTCTCGCCCTTGATCGTCAGCGTGTTTTCCTTCGCGACGATCGAAAGCTCGCCCTGCGAGAAGCCGGACACCGCTACGCTGATGCGGTAGGTGTTCTCACCGGTGCGTTCGATATTGTAGGGCGGATAGCCGGGGCTGCCGTCCGCGGTCGCCTGATCGAGCAGGGAAAAGAAGCGGTCGAAGCCGACGGTGGAACGATAAAACGGGGTGAGATCGTAAGTACGCATAGGGTAGTCCTCCATTGAGCGACTGTTGAATGAACCCGCCCGCCATCGGGCCGGGCTTTCGTATGGATGCAGCCTTGCGCCTCGGGTTTCCCGAAACGCTGGTAGCGGCCTGCACGAAGGTGATATGGGAGGGTGAGATGCGCGTTCAAGACAGGGAAACGGTGCCCTTTTTTGACGCGCCCGCCCCTTGATTTTCTCCCCTTTTCACCTATCCGGCCGGCCCCCATGACGCTCGTCTCGATTCCCGCCAATCCCGTGCCGGAGAACGTCGTCTCCGGCACCATCAAGACGCCGGATGGCGCGGAATTGCGGTTTGCGCGCTGGGCGCCGCCGGCCGGCCGCAAGGGTACGGTCTGCGTCTTCACCGGCCGCAGCGAGCAGATCGAAAAATACTTTGAGACGGTGCGGGATTTGCGCGATCGCGGCTTCGCGGTGGCAATGATCGACTGGCGCGGGCAGGGCCATTCGTCGCGGCGCCTGCGCGATCCGCGCAAAGGCTATGTCCGCGATTTCTCCGATTTCGAAGTCGACGTTGAAGCCTTCGTGCAGCAGGTGGTGCTGCCGGATTGCCCACCGCCATACTTTGCGTTGGCCCACTCGATGGGCGGCGCGGTGATGCTGCGGGTCGCCCATGCCGGCAAGCGCTGGTTCGACCGCATGGTGCTGTCGGCGCCGATGATCGATCTTCCCGGACACCGGACCTCGTTCCCGGCGCGCGCGCTGATACGCGTCCTGCGGCTCGCGGGGCTGGGCGGCCGCTACATTCCCGGCGGCGGCGACACGCTGAGCGGCACCGAGTCGTTCATCAACAATCAACTGACCAGCGACCCGGTGCGCTACGCCCGCAACGCGGCGATTCTCGAGGAAGATCCGACGCTGGGCCTCGGCTCCCCGACGGTGGCCTGGGCCGATACCGCGTTCAAGGCGATGCACGGCTTTCGCGCCCCGAACTACCCGCTGGAGATTCGTCAGCCGATCCTGATGCTCGCCGCCTCCAATGACACCGTGGTCTCGACACCGGCGATCGAGGAGTTCGCCTATCATCTGCGCGCCGGTTCGCACCTGGTCATCGCCGGTTCGAAGCATGAAATCCTGCAGGAGCAGGACCGCTATCGCCAGCAATTCTGGGCGGCGTTCGACGCCTTCGTGCCGGGCACTCCGCTGTTCGGGTGAGGCGGGTCAGGGCCGCGTGAGATTGTAGATCGCGCTGCCGGCGAGATAGATTCCGAGAAAAATCATCGAAATCAGGAACCAGCGGCGGAAGGCGTCGGGCTCCATCCGCGAGCGCACCGCTTGCCCGATCGCCATGCCGGTGAACGAACACGCCAACGCGATGACGCCGGGCCATGTGGTCGATTCGCCGAGCAGTCCGGCGCTCGAGAGGTTGAACGCCAGCGCCACGGTCGCGACGGTGAAGAACACGCCGAGCGCCTGCACCAGTTCGTCCCGCTCCATGCCGATCGCCTGAAAGTACGGCATCGACGGAATGACCTGCACGCCGGTTGCGGCGGAAATGACGCCGGTGACCAGGCCGACCATGGCGCCGATCCATTTTTCATCGCGTCGCGCGACGCTGAAGACGAATTTGCGCAGGCCGATGATCGCATAGATCACCAGCAGGACGCCGAGAACGATCGTGCTGTAGCGTGTATAGGGACCGGTCATCGATCCCGCGTTCAACCTGATGCCGGCAGCCAGGCCCAGCATCAGCGGCCACAGCCGCCGCAGGATGTCGCGCAAATAGGGGCCGACGAAGGTCTGCCAGATGTTGGTCAGAATCGCGGGCACGATGACGAGCGCGAGCGCGTGCGCCGGCGGCATCGTCACCGCGAGCAGGCCAATCGACACCGTCGGCAGGCCAAGCCCGATCGCACCCTTGACGAAACCCGCCAGCAGGAATGCGGCGGCAATGAAAAGCAGGAGAGATTCGGACATGGCGTGACATTGACCGATCGGGCGGATCGGCACAATCTGGAGCTTGTTGAATGAGCCTTCGGCGATGACGAAGGCAGATAAAGAAACCCGCCATGCGTTTCGATCTGGTTGACCTGCAGCTGTTTATCGCGGTAGCGGACTCGGGCAGCATCACCCATGGCGCCATGCGCGCTCACCTGGCCCTGGCATCCGCAAGCGCCCGCATCAAGGGCCTGGAAGCCGCCTTCGGCGCAGCACTGCTGCAGCGGCGCCGCCGCGGCATCGAGTTGACGGCGGCGGGCGAAAGTCTGCGCGATCATGCCCGGCTGATCATGCATAACGTCGACATGATGCGCGGCGATCTTGCCGCTTACGCCAGCGGCGTCAGGGCCAGCGTGCATCTGCTCGCCAACACCTCCGGGCTCTCGGAGCATCTGCCGAAGGCGCTCGCGGCATTCCTGCGCGAACATCCCGACATCAGCCTCGACGTCGAGGAGCGCGAAAGCACCGATATCGTCACGGCGATTGCCCGCGGCGCGGCCGATCTCGGCTTTGCCGCCGAGCACGCCCTGCCGGAAAATTTCGAGCGATTCCTGTTCGGCGAGGACCGGTTGGTGCTGGTGGCACCAAGGCGCGGCGAGTTCGCCAGCCGCCGCGCAATCGATTTTGCGGAGGTGACGGATCGCGACTTCGTCGGACTGACGAGCGCGACCGCGCTTCAGGTCCATATCGCCAAGCACGCTGCAAGGCTGGGCGTGCGGTTGCGGGTTCGCGCGCGCTTGAGGGATTTCGACGCGATCTGCCAGATGGTGTCAGCGGGCGTCGGCATTGCGGTGATGCCGGAGGCCGCCGCCAGACGATGTGCGCGATCGACGCCGATCGCGATCCTCAAAATCCGCGATGGATGGGCAAACCGGAAGCTTGTGATCTGCGCCCGCAGCTTCAGGACTCTGCCGAGACCGGCGAAGCAGCTGGTGGAGCATCTGCGTAGCGCGGCGCAGTAGAACTCTCGGACCTCGTGCGTCGTGGCACGATTTGTTTGACTGAAGGGCGCGTGGTCTCTTCTTACGCACACATGCAGCCCTCTCCCCCGCGTGCGGGGAAGAAGCGCGGCCTCACTTCTCCGTTGCGACGCCGGCGTCCTTGATAACTTTCGCCCATCTCTCGATCTCGGTGCCGATGAAGGCGTGAAAGTGCTCCGGGCTGTCGCCGATCAGCGTGGCGCCCTGAATGGCGAGCTTTTCCCTGACGACGGGATCGCGCATCGCTTCGGTCGCGATCCGGTTCAGGGTTGCAACGATGGCCGCCGGCGTGCCGGCGGGAGCCACCATGCCGTACCAGTTTTCCACCTGCAGATCCGGCATTCCGACTTCGGCCGTGGTCGGCACATCCATCGCCGTCGGCGCGCGCTCCGGCGCGCCGATCGCAATCGCCCGCAATCCGCCAGCCTTGATCTGCGGCAAAATGACAGGCAGATCGAGAAACACCATCTGCACCTGCTGTCCCAGCAGATCGTTGACGGCGGGAGCCGCACCTCGATAGGGCACGTGCACGATGTCGATTTTTGCCGTCAGCTTGAGCAGTTCACCCGCCAGATGCGGCAGGCTGCCGGGACCGGATGAGGCGAAATTGAGTTTTCCGGGCTGCGCCTTGGCCAGCGCGACCAGTTCGTTCATGTTCTTTGCCGGAACATTGGTCGCGACGACCAGCATTTCCGGAACCTTCGCGACCAGGGTGATGGCCTGCAGGTCCTTCAGCGGATCGTAGGCGACCTTTTCCATGCTGGGGCTGATGGCGAGCGCACCCGCGCTCGAAATCGCGATGGTGTAGCCGTCCGGTTTTGCCTTTGCCACCGCGTCGGTTCCGAGCACGCCGCCCTGTCCGCCGCGGTTGTCGATCAACACCGGCTGTTTTGTCAGTTCCGACATGCGCTGACCGATCACGCGCGCGATGATGTCGTTGGGGCCTCCGGCCGGAAACGGCACAATCAGCCGGATGGCTCGGTCGGGAAACTCCTGCGCTGCAACCGATGCCGGCGTCAGCAGCAAGGACAATCCGATTGCGAGCGCGCCTGGAACTCTCATGCAAACTCCGAATCTAACCGTTGAGTAGCTTGATGGCCGCTTCATGCACGCGGGGGTCGCCCGCCGCGATGATGCGCCCGCCGCTTTGAGCGGGCTTGCCTTCCCATGTACTGACGACGCCGCCGGCCCCGGTGATGATGGGAATCAGCGCCGCGATGTCGTAGGGCTTCAGTTCGGTCTCGATCACGAGATCGAGATGTCCGGCGGCGAGCATGCAATACGAATAGCAGTCGCCGCCATAGCGCGTCAGCCGCACCGCCTGTTCGACGCGGCCGAAGGCTGCGCGGTCGGCTTGGTTCATCAATAGCGGACTGGTCGTGAACATCGTCGCATCCTGCAGCGAGGCGCAGCGCCGCACCGCCAGTTTCCGCATCCCGGCCGACCCGGAATAATGCGCCGAGCCGCTGTCGCCAGAAAAGCGTTCGCCGATAAAGGGCTGGTGCATCATGCCGAACACCGGCGTGCCCTTGTGCAGCAGCGCGATCAGCGTGCCCCAGATCGGAAAGCCGGAAATGAAGGATTTGGTACCGTCGATCGGGT
>JBAVEE010000024.1:0-5144 GCA_049587575.1 Bradyrhizobium sp. | reverse complement strand
GTTGCCGCCGGCCAGCAGATCCGGCTCAAGGGGCAGGGCGAGACCGCGCCGGGTCACCGGCCCGGCGATCTCCTGATCACGGTGAGCGTCGCGCCGCATCCGTTCTTCAAGGTCGACGGCAGCGACCTGCGCCTCGATCTGCCGATCACGTTGTACGAAGCGGTGCTCGGCGGCAAAGTTCGCGTGCCGACGCTCGGCAGCGCGGTCGAATTGTCGATCCCGAAGAACACGTCGAGCGGCAGGACCTTTCGCCTGAAGGGCAAGGGCCTGCCGAAACAGGGCGGCACCGGCGACTTGTTCGTCACCACCCGGATCATGCTGCCGGATGGCAACGATACGGAGCTGGAGGCGTTGATGCAGAAGTGGCGCGACGCACACCCCTATCATCCGCGCAGCGATCTTGGCTGATCGCATCGAAGAAGCTGCGGCCTCGACTGGGGGACCAGCGCCGTGCAAAGCACCGCCCTGCTCGCGCGCCAATGAAATGCGTTTTTGAGACGCGCAGATTAATCAGATTCTTGATGTCCGAATTTGGACACCTTGCCGGAACTTGGTCACCGATCGATACGTCCTTTACCCGCCGCTTTTCTCGTTCTTCTCGTTCTGGTCGTAGACCTGCCGCGCGACCTGATTCAACTTCTCCTTGTCGGAAGGGCCGCTCAGCACGTAGCCGACATCATCTTCGGACCAGTACATCGCGCCCGAGTTCTCCGCGGCGGTGTAGCGCATCTGCGCGGTGCCGGTTTTCGCGCGCGAGGCGTAGAGCGTGAAGCGTTCGCCCGACGCGCTCTCATACATGAGAAAGGATGCGGGTCCGCTGGGGCCGGGCAGCAGTCGTCCGCCGACGAGTTTCAGCCCCGTCGCATCCAGCTCCGGCGCGCGGACGTCCCAGCCGCAACGTCTGCTCAGCCATGTCTCGAGATGGGCGCGCTCGCTTCCCGGCACCTCGACCGCATGGCGAACCTCGACGATGTAAAGCCGATGCGCATCCAGCGCGTCCGAAGTCAGGCTCTGGAACGCTGACGGTGAAGCCGTCACGCCCCGCGCCAGCCAGCCGACGCCACCGCCGGCGATGAACGCCGCCAGCGTCGCGGCGATCGCGCCGTACATCCATTTGCGCGGCCGCCGCACCAGGCGCTCGATCTCAAGTCGCTTCGGCACCGCCTCGTCGGCGACATGGTCATAGCGCGCGTGCAGCGCTTCCGCCATTTCGCGCCATGAGCGCACCCGCTCGGCATCGTCGGCATGCGCCGCGAGCCAGGCCTCGACATCGCCGCGCCGTTCCGCCGGCAATTCATTGTCGACGTAGGCGTGCAGTTCGTCTTCCGTGACGGGAATCTTTGGGTCGGTCATGGTCGTTGTCTCTTCTTCCTCGAAATCATCCCGGTGTTCTTCCGTTCCGCGATGGCACGCGCAGGGAAGAACGGCCGTCTCCGCGATATGGTTTCTCTAAAAATTCCTTGCATAAAACAGCCTTGCATCGCGTTTGCCGTTATTTCACCCGTCGCAACGCCGGACGTTCGCCCTCAAGCGCGGCTCTTACATGGGCGCGCGCGCGTGCCAGGCGCGACATCACGGTGCCGATCGGCACGCCCTGAATGTCGGCGACCTCGCGATAGCTCAATCCTTCCAGCATCACCAGCAGCAGCACCGCGCGCTGCTCCTCGACCAGCGTTGCCAGCGCGCGGGCGATGTCGCGGCTTTCGGCTTCGGTGCCGCTGGCGTCGGGATTGTTCTCCAGCAACGGAATGAATTGCGGCCGCCGCGCCAGCGATCGCCGCCTGTTCTTGTTGAGGTTGGTCAGGATGGTGTAGAGCCAGCTCCTGACGTCGCCGCCGAGAAACAGCCGTTCCGAGCGCAACGCCCGCACCAGCGTGTCCTGCACCAGATCGTCGGCCGTGTCGGCATCACGCGTGAGCGCACGCGCATACCGGCGCAGCGCCGGAATCATGGCTTCGACGCTTTCGCGAAACGCGGTCATTGAGCTCGATCCTGAATGTTTCCGGCCGGCGTTGTTCAATATCGGCGGCTTGAACGCCTCAGATAAACTAACACCAAAATGCAGCGTCTATTCCGTTCGCAGGGGGCAGGGCAAACAACCCGAACCGGAGCGGATTGGGGCTATACCGGCCGCGGGGGCTGGTGTAACTCCAAACCCGAATAAGCTCGATTGGAAACCGGATGGCGCAAAATTCAGGTCTGATGCAGGGCAAGCGGGGAGTAATCCTCGGCGTTGCCAACAACCGCTCGATCGCCTGGGGCATCGCCAGGGCCTGCCATGCGGCGGGTGCCGAAATAGCGTTGACCTGGCAGGGTGACGCGCTGAAAAAGCGGGTCGAGCCGCTGGCCAAGGAACTCGACGGTCTCCTGCTCGGGCACTGCGACGTCACCGCTCCCGCAACCATCGACGCGGTGTTCGAGGTGCTGAAGGAGAAATGGGGCAAAATCGACTTCGTGGTGCACGCGATCGCCTTTTCCGACAAGGACCAGCTCGACGGCCGTTACCTGGAGACCAGCGCCGACAACTTTTCAAAGACCATGCTGATCAGCTGCTACTCGCTGACCGCGATCGCGCAGCGGGCCGAGAAGCTCCTGGTCGACGGCGGCTCGATCCTGACGCTGACCTATTATGGCGCCGAGAAATGGATGCCGCATTACAACGTGATGGGGGTTGCGAAAGCAGCCCTTGAGGCGAGCGTGCGCTATCTCGCCGCCGATCTCGGCGAGAAGAACATCCGCGTCAACGCCATCTCGGCGGGGCCGATCAAGACGCTGGCGGCATCCGGGATCGGCGATTTCCGCTATATTCTGAAGTGGAACGAATACAACGCGCCGCTGCGCCGCACCGTGACGACCGAGGATGTCGGCGACAGCGCGCTGTACCTGTTGTCCGACATGTCGCGGGGCGTCACCGGCGAGGTGCACCATGTCGATTCGGGCTATCACGTCGTCGGCATGAAGCGGCCGGACGCGCCGGATATTTCGCTGGCGAAGGAATGATAGCTTTTCGTCATTGCGAGCGAAGCGAAGCAATCCATGGCGCGCTAGAAGCTGGATTGCTTCGTCGCTGCGCTCCTCGCAATGACGGCGAGGAGCCGCTTAAGAGATTCTGATGCCCGCGCCCACCATCTACTACATTCGCCACGGCGAAACCGAGTGGAATGCGCTGGGCCGGCTGCAGGGCGTGCAGGATATTCCGCTCAACGATCTCGGCCGCAGGCAGGCGGCCGGCGCCGGCCGGATCCTCGCCGATCTCCTGGCGCGCGACCGGCGCAGCGAGGGGTCGCTGCCCTTCGTCGCCAGTCCGCTCGGCCGGGCGCGGCAGACGATGGAACTGGTGCGTGGCACCTTGAGGCTTCCGCTTGCCGAGTATGCGATCGACGATCGGCTGCGCGAGATCGGCTATGGCCAATGGGAAGGATCGACGCTGGCGCAGGCCCAGCTCGCAGATCCCAGGGTGTTCGCGGCCCGTCAGGTCGACAAATGGACGGTGTCGCCGCCGGGCGGCGAGAGTTATGTGTCGGTGCAGGCGCGGATGAGCGACTGGTACCATCGGTTGACGGGTGACACCGTCGCGGTCGCCCATGGCGGCACCGCGCGGGCGCTGATGGTGGCGCTCGGCATCGAGACGCCCGACAGCGCCGCCGATCTGACGATCGAGCAGGGCGCGGTCTACGTGTTCAGCGACGGCGGATTGAGGAAGTATAGTTAATCCATCCGCAGTCATGCCCGCCAACGGGTCGGCCGAATGGCCGCCCGATGACAGGCTCCGGCGGGCATCCAGTGTTCCGCGCCGGCAGACATAGGGAGACCGGGAATACTGGATCATCCGCCTTCGCGGATGATGACCGTGTCGCAATAGTGCCGATCCGATTTGACCCCCTGAACCGCCCGCGTTACGACATTGGGCGATCCGGCGATTTCTGAGTCCTTCAAAATGTCCTTCAACAGCTTCGGCCACATGTTCCGGGTCACGACCTTTGGCGAAAGCCACGGGGTTGCGATCGGCTGCGTGGTCGATGGCTGCCCGCCGCTGATCGCGCTGACGAATGAAGACATCCAGCGCGATCTCGATCGCCGCCGCCCCGGACAATCGCGCTTCACCACGCAACGTCAGGAAGCCGACGCGGTAAAGATTCTCTCAGGCGTGATGGCGCATCCCGAGACCGGCGTGCAGGTGACGACGGGGACGCCGATCGCGCTGCTGATCGAGAACACCGATCAGCGCTCGAAGGACTATTCCGACATCAAGGACAAGTTTCGTCCGGGTCACGCCGATTTCACCTATGAGGCCAAATACGGCCTGCGCGACTATCGCGGCGGCGGGCGTTCCTCGGCGCGCGAGACTGCCACGCGGGTCGCGGCCGGCGCGATTGCGCGCAAGATCTTGCCTGGCGTCACCGTGCGGGGCGCGCTGGTGCAGATGGGCCCGCACCGGGTCGATCGCGATAAATGGGACTGGGACGAGATCGCGAAGAATCCGTTCTTCTGCCCCGACAGGGACAAGGCCGCGTTCTTCGAGGACTATCTCGACGGCATCCGCAAGAAGGGTTCCTCGATCGGCGCGGTGATCGAGGTGGTGGCCGAAGGCGTCCCGGCGGGACTGGGCGCGCCGATCTACGCCAAGCTGGATGCTGATCTCGCCGCCGCCATGATGAGCATCAACGCGGTGAAGGGGGTCGAGATCGGCGCCGGCTTTGGCGCGGCCGAACTGTCGGGCGAGGAAAACGCCGACGAGATGCGGATGGGCAACCAGGGCGTCAGCTTCCTCTCCAACCATGCCGGCGGCATTCTCGGCGGCATCTCCACCGGCCAGCCGGTGGTGGCGCGCTTTGCGGTGAAGCCGACTTCTTCAATTTTGTCGCCGCGCCGCACCGTCGATCGCAAGGGCGGCGAGACCGACATCACGACAAAAGGCCGCCACGATCCCTGCGTCGGCATCCGCGCGGTGCCGGTCGGCGAGGCGATGATGGCCTGCGTGCTGGCCGATCATTTCCTGCGCCATCGCGGGCAGGTGGGTGGGTAGGGAGCGGGCGGCCGGATTGGCGACAGCGTAATCCGCCGTTACTCCGCCGAGATGTTCATCTCTGCCGGATAGTGGCCAATGTTCGGGAAGAGCAGTGTCGGCTCCCTCTGCTGCGACA
>JBAVEE010000023.1:0-2121 GCA_049587575.1 Bradyrhizobium sp. | reverse complement strand
CTTGCGGGGAGAGGTCGGATTTTACGCGCAGCGAAAAATCCGGGTGAGGGGGACTCTCCACGAGTCCTGCTTTGCGGAGAGTTCCCCTCACCCCGACCCTCTTCCCGCAAGCGGGGCGAGGGAGAAGGGTCCCGCAGCTTCAATCTAAACTCACGCTGTAGTGGTCCGATTCTAACATTTGCATAGTGGAGTTTTGAATTTTGACATTCGTATCACGAGCGCGGGGCCACGGGGGAGCGAATGTCAAATTCACTCCACCACCCTACGCGGAAATCGGAATCACGACGAACTTTTCATTCCTGCGCGGCGGATCGCATCCGCAGGATTACGTGCATCAGGCGAGTCAGTTGCGTCTTGCCGCCATCGGCATCGCCGATCGCAACACGCTGGCCGGAATCGTGCGGGCTTACAAGGAGCTCGACAATCCCGACGTCAAATTCAAGCCGAAGCTTCTGATCGGATCGCGGCTGGTCTTTGTCGACGATACGCCCGACATCCTGGCTTTCCCGCGCGATCGCGCGGCTTACGGCCGGCTGTGCCGGTTGCTCACCCGCGGCAAGCGCGGCGACAACACCGCCAAGGGCGAGTGTCATTTGAGGCTCGACGACCTGCTGGCATTCGCCGAAGGGCAGCTTCTCACCCTCGCGCTGCCGCATCGCTTCGCGGAAACCAAGACGCTTGAGGTGCTGGAGCGGTTGCGGCAGGCCGGCGCCGATGGCGTCTGGCTGGCGGCGAGCCTGTTATACAGGGGCGACGACCGGCGTCGCCTGGCGCGGCTTCACGGCCTCGCCGCCGCCGCCGGCGTGCCGCTGCTGGCGACCAATGAGGTGCTGTATCACCATCCGTCGCGCCGCCCCTTGCAGGATGTCCTCACCTGCATCCGCGAGAAGACCACCATCGAGACCATCGGCAGGCGCGTTGAGGCCAATGCCGAGCGTTACCTCAAGCCCGCCGAGGAAATGGCGCGGCTGTTTTCCGACGTGCCGGAGGCGATCGCGGAAACCATGCGGTTTGCCGGCCGCATCGTTTTTTCGCTCGATCAGCTCAAATACCAGTATCCCGACGAGCCGGTGCCGCCGGGCAAGACCGCGCAGCGTCATCTGGAAGACCTCACCTGGCAGGGCGCGCATCAGAGATTTCCGGTCCGGATTTCGCCCAAGACCAAAAAGGTTCTGCACAAGGAGTTGCGCCTGATCAGGAAGCTCAGATACGCCCATTACTTTCTCACCGTGCACGATATCGTCCGCTATGCGCGCGAGCAGAAAATCCTCTGCCAGGGCCGCGGATCGGCGGCGAACTCGGCCGTCTGCTATGTGCTCGACGTGACCTCCGTCGATCCGACCAAGGTCGATCTGTTGTTCGAGCGCTTCATTTCCAAGGAACGGCTGGAGCCGCCCGACATCGACGTCGATTTCGAGCATTCGCGGCGCGAGGAGGTGATGCAATATGTCTACCGGCGATACGGCCGGCACCGCGCCGCCATCATCGCCACCGTCATCCACTACCGGCCGCGCAGCGCCATCCGCGACGTCGGCAAGGCGCTGGGGCTGACCGAGGATGTGACCGCGGCACTGGCGGATACGGTGTGGGGAAGCTGGGGCAAGGGCCTCGACGACCAGCAGGTCAGGCAGGCGGGGCTCGATCCGCAAAACCCGATGGTCGGACGCGCGGTCGAACTCGCCGCCGAACTGATCGAGTTTCCGCGCCACCTCTCGCAGCATGTCGGCGGCTATGTGCTGACCCAGGACCGGCTCGACAGCTACGTGCCGATCGGCAATGCCGCGATGGACGACCGCACCTTCATCGAATGGGACAAGGACGACGTCGACGCGCTGAACATGATGAAGGTCGACGTGCTGGCGCTGGGGATGCTGACCTGCATCCGCAAATGCTTCGACCTGATCGCGGACCACAAGGGCGAGCGTTACGAGCTGGCGAGCGTCCCTCAGGACGTGACCTCGGTCTACGACATGCTGTGCCGGGGGGAATCGCTCGGCGTCTTTCAGGTCGAAAGCCGCGCCCAGATGAACATGCTGCCGCGGCTGAAACCGCGGGTGTTTTACGACATCGTGATCGAGGTCGCCATCGTGCGTCCGGGCCCGATCCAGGGCGACATGGTAC
>JBAVEE010000022.1:0-2914 GCA_049587575.1 Bradyrhizobium sp. | reverse complement strand
TTCTGTTCGTGATGGCGATCAAGTTCATCGGCGAAGCGGTGCAGGAATTCCAGGAACAAGCGATCCTGCCATTCACCGAGCTGAAGAGCGCCGCATGGCTCGGCGCCATCGGATTGAATCCGACGGTGGAGGCGCTGTGCGCGCAGCTGCTTGTGATCGTGTTTGCGCTGGCGACCTATTCGGTGGTCCAGCGCAATGCAAGGCTCGCGCGCGAGGAGAAGGCCGCGATGCACGCCGCGAAGTCGTGAAGCCCGGGAATCCCTAGCAATAGCCGTAGACGCCGCAGGCGTAGGGTAGGCGGTTCCAGTAGCTCACATAAGGGCCGCCATAATAGGGGTGATACTCGTAGCTGTGGTTCGATCCGTAATAGCCGGGAAGCGTCGACGATCCCGGAAGCAGCGGCGTCAAGGGCGGAAACCGGACGTCGGGAACGCTCCCGTCCGACGGCGTGAAGAGAACGTCCGAATCCTCCTCGACCAGGGCTGGCCGACCATAAGCGGGCGGCGCTTGGCGATAGGCGGCCGCTCCCGATCTGGGCAAATCGGCGGCGGCAGCAGAGCCGACCGCAAGCGTCGCGGCCACAAAGGGCATCATCCAGCGCAACATGGTTCCGCTCCGAATCATCAGGGGTGATTCAACGCCACTTTATGCCGGATTGACGGTTAACGAGAGCCCCGTGATCCCTGAATTGATGAAGGAATGGAACCGGGCGATGTTGCAACCAGACCGCTGCGGCCGCCGGGCTGACGGCGGAGCGCCTCCTCGCGGTGACGGCGCCGGACGCCCCGATCAGGCGCCGAGCGCCTGCTCGAGATCCGCGATCAAATCCTCCTTGTCTTCAATGCCGATCGACAGCCGCACCACGTCGGGGCCAGCGCCCGACTTGATCTTGGCGGCGTCGTCGAGCTGGCTGTGGGTGGTCGAGGCCGGGTGAATCACCAGCGAGCGGGTGTCGCCGACATTGGCGAGATGCGAGAACAGCTTCAGGTTCGACACCAGGTTGACGCCGGCGTCATAGCCGCCCTTGAGGCTGAAGGTGAACACCGCGCCGGCGCCCTTCGGGGCATATTTGCGCGCAAGGTTGTTGTATTTGTCGCCCGGCAGCCCGGCGTAGTTGACCGTGGCCACCGCCGGATGCGCCGATAGCCACTCGGCGATCGCCTTGGCGTTCTCGCAATGCTTTTGCATGCGCAGCGGCAGCGTTTCGATGCCGGTCAGGATGAGAAACGCGTTGAACGGCGAGATCGCCGGACCGAGATCGCGCAGGCCGAGCACGCGGCATGCGATCGCAAACGCGAAATTGCCGAAAGTCTCCTGGATCTTGATGCCGTGATACTCCGGCCGCGGCTCGCTCAGCATCGGATATTTGTTGTCCTTCGACCAGTCGAAGGTCCCGGCGTCGACGATGATGCCGCCGATCGAGTTGCCGTGGCCGCCGAGAAACTTGGTCAGCGAATGCACGACGATGTCGGCGCCATGGTCGATCGGGCGGATCAGATAAGGCGTCGCCAGCGTGTTGTCGACGATCAGGGGAACGCCGGCCTTGCGGGCTACCGCGGCGATCGCCTCGATATCGGTGATGCTGCCGCCGGGGTTGGCGATCGACTCGATGAAGATCGCCTTGGTGTGCGGCGTGACCGCGCGCTCGAAGCTGCCGATATCATCGGGGTCGGCCCACGCCACGTTCCAGCCGAAGCTCTGGAAGGCGTGGGTGAATTGATTGATCGAGCCGCCATAGAGTTTGCGTGCCGCGATGAACTCGTCACCGGGCTTGAGCAGCATCTGAAAGGCCACCACCTGCGCGGCGTGTCCGGAAGCGGTCGCCAGCGCCGCGGTGCCGCCTTCGAGGGCGGCGACACGCTCTTCCAGCACCGCCTGGGTCGGGTTTCCGATCCGGGTGTAGATGTTGCCGAACGCCTGCAACCCGAACAGCGATGCGGCATGGTCGGCATCGTTGAACACGAACGATGTGGTTTGATAGATCGGCGTTACCCGCGCGCCCGTGGTCGGATCGGGTTGCGCGCCCGCGTGCACGGCGAGGGTCGAAAAGCCGGGGGGACGATCGGTCATGCTTGCTTCCTGTTCTGCCTTGTTTTGCCAACGCGCGGCCGCCATGCTGATGTCCGCGGTGTCCGCCGTCAAGGCGACTTTGCGCCCCACCGCCTGTTCGGAACGGTCGTCCTTCGCGTTGCTGCGCCCGTGAAAGGATCGTTTTGCGTTTGCGTCAGGGGAGGTCGTTCTTGTCTTTCGCAGCGCGATCGGACGCCGTGGTTTCGCCGCCGCCGACGCTCATGCGGTTCAGGGAAAGCCGCATGCCCTGGGTCGGCATCGGCGCGCGCTTCGAACTCAGCGTTCGCGAATTGACCCCCATCCAGGAGATCTCCGAGGACAGCCGTCCATACTCGATTTTCGGGCAGCGGTTCATGACCACCTTGAGGCCGGCGGCTTCCGCCTTTGCGGCCGCGGCGTCGTCGCGCGCGCCGAGCTGCATCCAGATCACTTTCGGCGGCGGCGTCATTTTCAGCGCTTCGTCGACCACAGGCCCGATGTGGCTCGAATTCCTGAAGATGTCGACCATGTCGACGGGGCGGCCGATTTCGAGCAGCGAAGCGACGAACGGCTTTCCGAGCAGGCTCTTGCCGACATGGCCGGGATTGACCGGGATCATGTCGTAGCCGCGCTGCGCGAGATATTTGAAGGCGAAGTAACTCGGCCGCACGTTGACCGGCGACGCGCCGACCATCGCAATGGATTTCACGCCATTGAGAATTTCGCGAATGTAGTTGTCGTCATAGGCGTCATGGTTCATTGCGGACAGACCAATCACATTTCAGGCGTCATTGCGAGGAGCCAACGGGTCGCGCAAAGGCGCGGCCGATGACAGGCTCAGCGGCGAAGCAATCCATTCTTTCTT
>JBAVEE010000021.1:0-1606 GCA_049587575.1 Bradyrhizobium sp. | reverse complement strand
ATGCACGGGCTGCAATGCGGCTTCTGCACGCCCGGCATGATCCTGCGCGCACAGCGGCTGCTCACGGAGAGCCCCACGCCATCGGAGGAAGAAATCCGGATGGGCATCGCGGGCAATATCTGCCGCTGCACCGGCTATCAGAACATCGTCAAGGCGATCCAGTATGCCGCCGACAAGATCAATGGCGTCGAATTCAAGGAGGCCGCGGAATGAACGACCTGACCCCCACGCCGGAACAACGCACCGCCGCCCTCGAAGGCATGGGCTGCAAGCGCAAGCGCGTCGAGGACGCCCGCTTCACCCAAGGCAAGGGCAATTACGTCGACGATCTGAAGCTGCCGGGCATGCTGCACGGCGATTTTGTCAGATCGCCGCATGCCCATGCGCGGGTGAAATCGATCAATTCCGAGGAGGCGCTGAAGGTGCCGGGCGTGCTGGCGGTGATCACCGCCGAAACGCTGAAGACCGTCAACCTCGCCTGGATGCCGACGCTCGCCGGCGACGTCCAGATGGTGCTGGCCGACGGCAAGGTGCTGTTCCAGAACCAGGAGGTCGCCTTCGTGGTCGCCACCGACCGCTATGCCGCCGATGACGGCATCAACAAGGTGGTGGTCGAATACGAACCGCTGCCGGTCGTGATCGATCCGTTCAAGGCGATGGACAAGGATGCGCCGGTGCTGCGCGAGGATCTCGCCGGCAAGACCACGGGCGCGCACGGGCCGCGCAAGCACCACAACCACATCTTCGAGTGGACCGTCGGCGACCGGGATCTGACCGACGCCGCTTTCCGCAAGGCCGATGTCACGATCAAGGAGATGATCTCCTATCACCGCACCCATCCGTCGCCGCTGGAGACCTGCCAGTGCGTCTGCTCGTTCGACAAGATCAGGGGCGAGCTGACGATCTGGGGCACCTTCCAGGCGCCGCACGTGATCCGCACCGTGGTGGCGCTGATCGCCAAGATTCCGGAACAGAAGATCCATGTCATCTCGCCCGACGTCGGCGGCGGCTTCGGCAACAAGGTCGGCGCCTATCCCGGCTATATCTGCGCGGCGGTGGCTTCGATCGTCACCGGCAAGCCCGTCAAATGGGTCGAGGACCGCATCGAGAACCTGACCGCGACCTCCTTTGCGCGCGATTACCACATGACGACGGAAATCGCCGCGACCAGGGAAGGCAAGGTCACGGGTTTGCGCGTCCACGTGCTGGCCGATCACGGCGCGTTCGACGCCTGCGCCGATCCGTCGAAATGGCCGGCCGGCTTCTTCAACATCGTCACCGGCTCCTACGACTGCCCGACCGCGCATCTGTCGGTGGACGGCATCTACACCAACAAGGCGCCGGGCGGCGTCGCCTATCGCTGCTCGTTCCGCGTCACCGAAGCCGCCTACTGCATCGAGCGCGGGATGGACATCCTGGCCCAGAAACTGGGTATGGATCCGGCCGAGCTGCGGCTGAAGAACTTCATCCGGAAGGAGCAGTTTCCATATCACTCGGCGCTGGGATGGGAATATGATTCCGGCGACTACCACACCGCCATGAAGAAGATGATGGAGACGGTCGACTATGCCGGCCTGCGCAAGGAGCAGGCGGCGCTGCGCGCGGC
>JBAVEE010000020.1:0-4153 GCA_049587575.1 Bradyrhizobium sp. | reverse complement strand
CGCGCCCTCGGCGCCAGGTTACAGTTCTATCCGTATTCCAGCGCGGTCGGCTCCATCATGGTGAAGGCGGATTCACCGTTGCATGAGATTGGCGACCTCAAGGGCCGGGTTCTCGCCATTGCCGGCGGTCCGCTCGACAAGAGCTGGCTCATTGTCCAGGCCGCCGCGATGCGCCGGGGTATCGATCTCAAGCGCGAGGCGACGCTCGAGTTTGGCGCGCCGCCCTTGATCTTTCAGAAGCTGCAGCAGGGCGAAGCCGAGGCGAGCCTCAATTTCTGGAATTTCTGCGCGAGGCTCGAGGCTCAGGGCTATCGCCGGATTTTCGACGTCCGTGAGGCGCAGGCAGCCCTCGGGCTGAACGAGCCGATTGCCCTCGTCGGCTACGCGTTTTCCGAGGAATTCGCAGCAATTCACAAGCGCACCATCGATCGCTTCATCGCGGCTGCGCAAAAGGCCGATGACATCATGCTGCGGTCCGACGAGGAATGGGAAGCACTCCGCCCGCTCATGAACGCCGAGGATGAATGGACGTTCAAGGCATACCGCGATCGGACCAGAGACGGGATTCCACGGCGGCCGCTGGCAGCCGAAGAAGCGGACGCCCGCACCTTGTTCAAGACCCTCGCGGGCATTGGCGGCCCAGAGCTTGTGGGTCCGGGACAAGAGCTCGATCCGGGCCTTTACTATCAACCCGCCCCGCCCGGAGATTGAGCGGTGCCGAGAGTATATTCGCTGGCTGCCCTCATTGCCGTTTGGGCCCTTGCGGCGGCGCTGGTTCAATCCCGGCTGCTGCCGGGCCCGCTGGCCATTGGCACGACAATCCTCGCCGACGTCCGCTCCGGGGAACTGCCGTTTCAGATGGCCTGCACCTTCGGACGTGTGATCATCTCCTTTGCGATCGCGATGGTGCTGGGCGTTATCGCGGGCTACGCAATGGGACGCTCGAAAACCGTCGATCGCTACGCCGATCCATGGCTCATCGTGCTGATCAACATGCCGGCGCTGGTAACGATCATCTTCGCGTATATCTGGATCGGTCTGAACGAAACCGCCGCGATCCTGGCCGTGGCCGTCAACAAACTGCCGAATGTGACGGCGGTCATGCGCGAGGGCGCCCGCGCGCTCGACCCCGAACTCGACGAAATGGCGAAGGCCTTCAAATTCACCTGGCTCTCAAGAATTCGTCACGTCGTGATACCGCAACTCGCTCCCTATCTGGCCGCCAGTTCACGCTCCGGCCTGTCGATCGTATGGAAGATCGTGCTGGTGGTCGAATTGATCGGACGCCCGAATGGCGTGGGGTTTGTCCTCGGTTCGGCGTTCTCGCTGTTCGACATGGCCAAAATACTAAGCTATGCGATCTCCTTCATCGTGCTTATGCTTGTCATCGAAAGCTTTTTGGTACAGCCGCTTGAACGACGCGCAATCCGCTGGCGACGCCGCCCCGCTTGAGCTTCGCATCGATGCGAAGGCCTTTCTGTCGGCCGACGGCACGTCCGTGGAAGTCGTCCGCGGCCTGAAGCTTCGGCTCGAGGCTGGATCGTTCGGCGCGCTGATCGGCCCGTCCGGCTGCGGCAAGACGACGATCCTGAGGATCGCAGCCGGACTGGATCCGGATTTTCGTGGCGAACTTCGTACGCCGGGATCCGGCCGTCTCGGGATTGTGTTTCAGGAGCCCCGTCTTCTGCCCTGGCGCACGGTCGAGGAAAACATCCGGCTTGCATTGCCTGCTCACGGGGCCGACGCCGATCTGACGGATCTGATCGCGATACTCGGACTTGGCGCCCATCTGGCACGATATCCGGGCGAATTGTCGCTGGGACTCGCACGGCGAGCGGCTATTGCCCGCGCATTTGCGGTGGCCCCGGATTATCTGCTGCTCGATGAACCCTTTGTCTCGCTCGATGAAGCCGTCGCCGCAAGATTGCGCGACGAACTCGTGGCGCTGACGACGCGGACAAAGGTGACAACCCTGTTCGTGACCCATGATCTCGACGAAGCCATCCAGCTGTCGGATCGCCTGTTTTTTCTGTCCGACCGGCCGACCCGCATTATCGTCGAGAGGTCGCTGCCGCCGCCGCGGGGAACGCGCAGCCGAGACGTCATCGCCTCGATCCGCGACGAAATGCGGATGTTGGTGGCACAGGCGACGGCCAGGGCCGGCGGCTGATCCTTCACACCAGACGGCTCTCGATCGCGAAGCGCACCAGTTCGGAGGACGAGCGCAAGCCCAGCTTCTGACGGATGATGGAAGACGTATTGGCGATCGTCTTGTAGGATGAATGCACCAGCCAGGCGATCTCGGAAAGACTTTTGCCTGCGCCCAGCAGGCGCAGTATCTCCATCTCGCGCTGGGTCAATTTCGCGAGAGGATTTTCGGAAAATCCCGGCCCGGCGAATGCGATGCTTTCGGCGATCGCGGATGGCAGGAACACTCCACCCTCGCCTACCTTGCGAATCGCCTCGACCAGATCGCCGGGATCGCCGGATTTCGAAACATAGCCTTTCGCGCCTGTTTCGATGGCGCGCGCGGCAAATATCGGATCGTCATTCATGCTGAACATGATGAGGCGCGCCGTTCCATCGCGCGCCAGAATTCTCCGGGCCAACTCAAAGCCGGAAACGCCCGGCAGGTTGATGTCAAGGACGCAGATGTCCGGCCGTTCGGCGACAAAAGCCTGCTCGCCGCTTTCGGCATCCGATGCCTCCAGAACCGCAATATCCGGGCTGCCAGCCAGCAGCGCCCGGCAGCCCGAGGCGACGATAGGATGATCGTCAACGATCAGGATACGCATCGACATCGATCGGAAGACTCCATACCCACTTCGCGCCGACCAGTTTGCAACGCAACACAAATCGCGCAGACCAGACGCAGCATTGGACCCGCGAGCGGCGTTTGATCACCTGCTTCCGGCACCTTCGCACTATGCCGTTTCCGGAAGAAGTGCGGTACCGTCCAATTAGATAGCCGCTGTTTTTAGCTGTCAACGTTTGCAGCCGACAACAGAATAAGGCAGCCGGAGCGAAACATGGCAATGTGGCAGAAGCTTTCCCTGCGGGCACGGTTGAACACACTTCTGGCACTCGTCCTGGTGCTCGGTCTGGTCATCAATATCTCGCGGCTGCTCCTGGAGGCGGCCCCCCGTGTAGCTGCCGAGGATCAAAGCGTGGTCAGGCTTGCCCGTGGGTTCGTCGAGACTTTGGTGTCGGGTCTCAACGAGGCATCCGATCCTGACGCAAGGCTGGACCAAATCGTCGAGGGACTGAAGCAACTGCGCCATGTCAGTATCACCCGCGAGCAGAATCCTGCCTCGGGCAAAGCCACTACGGCGCCCCATCCGCCCAGCGTTTCAGGCGAGGCACGGCAGGTTCCCGAATGGTTCGTCACCCTCATTCACCCGGAGCAGACGACTGTCGACGTGCCAGTCGCCGTGAATGGACGATCCTTGGGATCGCTCGTCATCACCTCGCACCCGACCGACGAGATCGCCGAGATTTGGGACGGTATCGTCACCCAGATCGAGGTCGGATCTGCCATCGCCGCGGCGCTGCTCCTGATCACGATGACGATCGTCAATCGCGCGCTCGAACCTATCAAATCGCTGGGCGATGCGATGCACAGCATCGCCGCAGGCCGCTATGACACACGCGTCAGGCCCGGCGGCTCGCCAGAACTGGCCGCGATTTGCGGAGCCCTGAATGATCTGGCGTCGGTGCTGGAGACCACCGCCGAGGACAACCGGCGCCTCGCGGTGCGCGTGGTCTCGTTGCAGGACGCCGAGCGCAAAGAGATCGCACGCGACCTGCACGATGAATTTGGCCCCTATCTGTTTGCACTCCGTGCGCACACCGCCTCGCTGGCGCGATTGGCCGACGACCCCGAGCCCGATGTTGAGGCGTTGCGCAAGCAAATCGGTTCGATCTCCGATCAGGTGAATGCGCTGCAACAATTCAACCGACGCGTCCTCGAACGATTGCGGCCTGTGGGCCTCGCGGAGCTCGGGCTGGCCGACGCACTTGCGGCGCTGATGCGCCTTTGGCGTGAAACCCATCCGGGGGTCGTGATCGAAACCTCGATCTCGCCGTCACTCGGCAACCGCGGCGAGACGGCCGAATTGACCGTCTATCGTGTCATCCAGGAGGCCCTCACCAA
>JBAVEE010000019.1:0-22826 GCA_049587575.1 Bradyrhizobium sp. | reverse complement strand
GGTTTTGGCCGCGGCCTGCACCGTCGCGATGGCTCAGATGTCGCAGGCGCAGCAAGCTGTCGTGATTCAGCTGACCTATTCCAAGGGCCAGTTCCAGCCCAGCCAGGTGAGCGCACCCGCGGACAAGCCGATCTCGTTCCGGGTCAAGAACCTGGACGCCAAGGCCATGGAGTTTGAAAGCACTTCCCTGCGGGTTGAAAAGGTGGTCGCTGCGGGCAGCGAAGGTGTCATCAATGTGCGGGCCTTGAAGCCTGGACGCTATGAATTCTATGACGATTTCAACGACAAGGCGCGCGGCGCCCTGACCGTGCAATAGGCGGGCATCAGGTGCTGGCTGCGCTCATCATCGTGTTCCGCGAGGTATTCGAAGCCGGCTTGATTATTGGCATCGTGCTCGCCGTGACCGGCTCCGTTCCGAACCGCAACCGCTGGATTGGCGGTGGGGTCGTGGCAGGTTGCCTGGCGGCTTGCATCGTAGCTGCGTTTACCGGCGCGCTATCGCAGCTGTTCGCGGGCATGGGGCAGGAATTGTTCAATGCGGCGATACTGGGCATCGCCGTGATGATGCTGACGTGGCACAATGTCTGGATGGCGCATCACGGCCGCGAAATGGCCGGAGAATTGCGGGCCGCCGGTCAAGCGGTCGTCGATGGAAAGAAATCGCTGCTGGCGCTTGCCGTGGTGGTGGGCGTCGCCGTCTTGCGCGAAGGTAGCGAGGTCGCGCTGTTTCTGTACGGCGTCGCCGCTTCCGACGGCGGGTCGGCGTTGAGCCTGGCGCTCGGCGGGTTCATCGGTCTGGCGCTGGGCGTCGCCGTTTGCTTGCTGACCTATTTCGGCTTGATGCGCATCCCGCCGCGGGCGTTGTTCGCCACGACGACGATCCTGATTACCTTGCTGGCGGCCGGCATGGCGGCGCAGGCAGTGGCGTTTCTGGAACGCGCCGACTGGCTCAGCTCGCTCGACACCGTGGTCTGGGACAGCGCATGGCTGCTCCCGGAGACCAGCATCGCCGGCCGGACCATGCACACCTTGATCGGTTACACCGACCAGCCGACGGAAATGCAGTTGCTGGTTTATGCCGCTGTGTTGCTGACGACGTTCATGCTGATGCGGCTGACCGGATCGCAATCCACGCGCCGCGCCGAGGCGGTCGGTTGATCGAGGATTACTGCAATCCGGTGTCGCCGCTGGTGCGCTTCTTGGCGAGGTCCATTTCGGTGACCGCGATCAGGATTTCCGCGCGGGTCTTCAGATCGGGCGCCTCCAGCATCGCCTGCTTTTCCGGAGGGCCATAGGGCGACATCATTGCCAGCGCGTTGACCAGCGCCTCGTTGGGCGCGTTCTCGACGCCTTCCCAGTCGACCTTGAGATTGTTGGCTTTCAGAAAATCGGTCAGCACCTCGAGCAGGGCCTCGCGATCGACGGCTTCCTCGCCCTTGCGGGCGGTGAAATCGTCGACGTAGGGAAAGTAGTCTACCCTGCATTGCCGATACGGCGTCAGAACCGTCATTTCCTCGATTACCTTGAAGCGCGCGACGCCGGTGAGTTCGAGGATGTAGCGGCCGTCACCGGCCTCGGCGAGCTGGGTAATGCGCCCGACGCAGCCGACGCGAAACAGCTTCGGCCGGGCCTCGTCCGGCGAATGAGAGACATCCGGCTGGATCATGCCGATCAGACGATGACCGTCGCGAAATGCGTCATCCACCATTGCCAGATAGCGCGGCTCGAAGATGTTGAGCGGCATCTGCCCGCGCGGCAACAATAGCGCCCCGGGCAGCGGAAACACCGGAATCACCTCGGGAAGGTCGCCGGGTCCGCGATATTCGGCATTGATCGGCATTTACGGTCCCGGTGCTGGCCTCTAGGACGTCGGTTTGGGTTGGATGGTGCCGCAGATCAGCCGCGCAATCCGCGGTAAGCGTCCTCGACCGAGCCGGCGGCCATCCTCACTATACGCGTCAGGCAAACAAGATCGTCGACAGTCGCTTTCGTCCCTCAACCGTGGCCTCATCGGTCGGGCCCCAGGCGTCGAAAAACTGCACCAATTGCTTTCGGGCACCGTCCTCGTTCCATTTGCGGTCACGCTTGACGATTTCAAGCAGTTGATGAGTAGCCTCGGCGCGCTTGCCGCTGGCGTTGAGCGCGGTCGCAAGATCGAAGCGCGCCTGATGATCGAGCGGGTTTGCGGCGACTTTCTGTTCGAGTTCGGTCACCGGGCCGAGCGACTTGGCCTGCTCGGCAAGATCGATCGAGGCCTGGACGGCCTTGACCGCGGCGTCGCCGCGCTTCGATTCAGGCACCATGGCCAGCGTCTGCTTGGCCTGTTCGATGGCGCCGGTCGCGACGTAGCATTTCGCGAGCCCTGCCAGCGCGGCGATATTGGTGGCATCCGCCGCCAGCACTTCGGCATAGATCGACGCGGCGGTAGCGGGATCGCCCTCGGCCAGAACGGCTTCGGCCTCCTTCAGGACTTCCGCGATGTCGGGCGCGCCCGGCATGCCGGCGGTCAGCTTGTTGATGAAGGCGGTGACCTGGCTTTCCGGCACCGCACCCATGAAACCATCGGCGGGCTGGCCGTTGACGAAGGCGATCACGGCCGGGATCGACTGGATTCCCATCTGGCCCGGAATCGCCGGATGTTCGTCGATATTCATCTTGACCAGCTTGACCTTGCCGTTGGCGGCACGGACGGCTTTTTCGATGATCGGTGTGAGTTGGCGGCAGGGACCGCACCACGGCGCCCAGAAGTCGATCAGCACCGGCTGGCGCTTTGATTCCTCGATGACGTCCTTCACGAACGTCTGGGTGGTCGTCTCCTTGATCAGATCGGCTGCCGCCTGCGGTGCCGGTCCGCTGCCCTGCTCTAGTATCGTCACGGGAATCCTCGCCTGATGATGGGTCCATTCTAGCATGGCCCGGTGTCGCGGTTCAGAAGTTCTCTTTACCCAAATGGCGGTTTGCCGGGAAATTTCAATCGGTTCCACCGGCTGCCGAGGACCCCGTGCAGAGCCGCCGGTGGCCCGCTTGATCGGAGATCGGGTGGGCGGCGGTCTGTCCCGGGACCAGGATGGCGTCGCAGCCGGCTCCAGCCAAGGGGATAGAAGGATGGCAAAGGCATATTATTCGACCGTGTTCGAACAGCCTGCCGCGCAGGTCTGGAAAATCGTCCGCGATTTCAACAACTACCCGGTGTGGGTCGGCGGCGCCGGCGAGAGCCGGATCGAGGACGGCAAGAGCGGGGATGCGGTTGGCGCCGTCAGGAGCGTGCTTTATCGGGAGCGGCACCTCCGGCAACGGTTGCTGGCGCTATCCGATACGGAGCGGGCGCAGACTTACGAATTCTGCGGCGCGCCGTCGCTGCCGGTAACCGATTTTCAGGCGACCTTGCGCATCACGGAGGTCGTGGACGGGGATCGGGCCTTCGTCGAATGGTGGGCGACCTTCGATTGCGACGCCGCCCGCCGTGGTGAGCTGACCGGGACTCTGCGGGCCTCGTTCGCGAAATGGCTCGAATCGCTGCGTACCACGCTCTCCAATTTGTCCTCCGGGTTACCGCAGGAGGCGGCAATAAAGGGGGGTTAACGGCGTTTTGGCCGGATTTCCGTGGATTTCCGCTGATCTCGGGCTATCTGGCCGATTTTTGCGGTCGCGCGCGCCTGTTGCATTCGAGGGCCGCATTTGGCATAGCTCTGCCCGTTGCTGGCGAGTGATCGCCGCCAATCTCTCGGATGCGGGTGTAGCTCAGGGGTAGAGCACGACCTTGCCAAGGTCGGGGTCGAGGGTTCGAATCCCTTCGCCCGCTCCAGATTTTCAAATGGCAGAGTTCGACGAAGGCCCGCCGTCCCGGCGGGCTTTTCGTTTTCCGCTCCGGACCGGGGCAACCCAAGAAATTTCTTCCTGCTTTGTTCGGGCTCCAACGGAGTCTGTGTCGCAGACGCTTCTCACTCGCAGCGGATGTGCTAGCATTTGATGGTCTGATCTACCTCACGGCAGACTAAGTTCGCCCCTCGGGCGCACAAAATAAACAACATCGCAGCCTTGCGGCTGCAAAGGGAGTGACGCGATGAAGTCGGCTTTCAATCGATCTATTTTTGCGCTCGCAGCAATCCTCGTTGTCGCGGGGGCCGGTCAGGCCAGCGCGCAAGCGAAACTCAAGAGTTATCAATCCGGAACCAAGGAATTCTGGACCCACCCGCCGGACGACTGGTTCCTCGGCGACGAGACCGAAGCCCAAAAAGGCTTGGCGCCGCCATCGGGGCCGCCGACCGGCGCATCGGAAGCCGAACTCGCCGCGCTGATGAAGAAGATCAAGTTGCCGCCGGGCTTCAAGATCGAAGTCTATGCGCCGGGCGTGCTGGCGGCGCGACAGATGGCCTGGGGCGACAAGGGCACGCTTTTTGTCGGTTCGTTCGGCCTCGGCAACGTCTACGCCATCACCGACAAGGGCGGCAAGAAAGAGGTCAAGACCGTCCTCAAGGGACTGAACATGCCTACCGGCGTCGCGTTTCGCGACGGGGCGCTTTACGTCATCGCCGTCAACAAGCTGATCAAATATGATAACGCCGAAGCCAATCTCGACAAGCTCGGCGACGGCAAGGTGGTCTATGACGACATGCCGTCCTACGCGGCGCATGGCTGGAAGTATCTTGCGGCCGACAAGGACGGCTGGTTCTACATTCCGTTCGGACCTCCCTTCAACATCGGGATTCCGCCGACCAGCGTCTCGCAGATCCGCCGCGTCGATCCCAAGACCGGTAACGCCGAACTGGTCGCACTCGGCGTCCGCAACAGCGTCGGCTGCGACGTCGATCCGCGCTCCGGCAAATACTGGTTCACCGAGAACGCGAGGGACTGGCTGAGCGACGACACTCCGAGCGACAAGCTCAACATGATCTCGAAGCCCGGCGAGCATTTCGGCTATCCCTATTGCCATCAGGGCGACATGCCGGACCCGAAGTTCGCGATGGGTCACAAATGTTCGGAATTCACCCCGCCGGTCCTCAATCTCGGCGCCCATGTGGCCCCGCTCGGCATGAAGTTCTACACCGGCGCCCAGTTTCCCGCCGAGTACAAGAACTCGATCCTGATTGCCGAACACGGCTCGTGGAACCGGCATAAATACCAGGGTGGCCGCATCGTTCGCGTCACCGTCGGTCCGGACGGCAAGAATCCCAAGCAGGAAGTGTTTGCAACCGGCTGGATCGAAGGCGACCAGGGTTATCTTGGCCGACCGGATGATATCATCATGGACAAGGACGGATCGATTCTCGTCTCCGACGACTGGGCCGGCGCGATCTATCGCATCAGCTACAAGAAATAGGATCTGAAAATCGTCAAGCTGCGGTCGCTCGGGAACGGGTGACCGCAGCTTTTTGTTATACTGGCGAACGAGGAAAGAGGAATCGCGATGCGGATCATTTTGGTCGGGATGCTGTCGGTTGCAGTTATCGGCGGCTCACTCGCCCGCGCCGCCGACCTCGCCGCCGGCAAAGAAAAGGCCCAGCTCTGCACCGGCTGTCACGGCGAATCCGGCATTTCGCAAACCGAAAATATTCCCTCGCTCGCGGGCCAGCCCGATCAGTTCATTCAATGGCAGCTGGTTTTCTTCCGCAGCGGCAGCCGCAAGAGCGAGCAGATGCAGCCGATCGTCGAACAAATCAACAATGATGATATTCGCAATCTCGGCGCCTATTTTGCCTCGCTTGCCCCGCCGAAGGCTTCTCGGCCCGACGACAACCCCGATCTGTCGCAGAAGGGTGCGCAGGCCGCCGCGGGCCGGCGCTGCGCCTCATGTCACACCGACACCTTTGCGGGCACCAAGGCAGTGGCCCGCATTGCCGGCCAGCGCGAGGAATATCTGTTGAAGGCGCTGCACGACTACAAATCAGGGGTGCGATCTGGCGGCGGCGGGGCGGCGATGGCGGATGTCGCCTATTCCCTCAGCGAGGAGGAAATCACCGCGCTGGCGCATTATCTCGCGCATCTTTGAGTTCCTGCTCTCCCCTGGAGGGGAAGTCACCCCCGCTGCCTCTCATACGCCTTCAGATGCGTGTAGGCGGTACGCAGCTTCGGCACCGGCACTTTCGCGGCGTCGCCGCGCGCGATCAGATCGCCGATCACGTGATCGGCCTCGACGGGGGCGCCTGCCCTGATGTCGCGGAACATTGACGCGGTCAGTTGCGAGCCCTCCGTGGTCAGCATGCCGCGCACGCGCTCGAAGAACGGACCGCTCGGGGCATGACCTTCGGCGGCCGCGACCGCGCTGCATTCATCGAGCATTCCGAGGATAAAATCCTTGCCACCGGGCGCGGCCAGGATATGGCCGACCGGAGCACGCATCAAACAGGTCGAGGCCGCGAGCGAGGCCAGGAACACCCATTTCTCCCACATGTCCTGGATGATCTGTTCGCTGGCCGCCGCGCCGAACCTGCCGCTCGCCATCGCTTCCGCGATGGCACGAACGCGGTCCGAGAGCTTGCCGTCGCGCTCGCCGAAACCGAGCGACTGCATCGGCGCGAGCTGAACGATCTCGCGATGCTCGTTGAGCGTGACCGCGATGGCGCAGAGGCCGCCGAGCACGCGCTCACGTCCAAACTTCCTGTCGAGCACATCCAAATGAAGCATGCCGTTGAGCAGCGGGATGATCGCGGTGTCCGGCCCGACCGCAGGAGCAAACGATCGGATCGCATCCTCAAGATCGAATGCCTTGCAGCTCAACAGCACGACGTCGAACTTGCCGCTGAGCTTGTCCGCCTGCACGGCCGGCGGATCTTTCAGCGTCACATCGCCGCTGGGGCTCTTGATCACGAGGCCGGCGGCGGCGAGTTCGGCCGCGCGCCGCGGGCGGACGAGGAAAGTCACGTCACGCCCGGCCTGCAGCATTCTGCCGCCGAAATATCCGCCGATGGCGCCGGCCCCGACCACGAGAATGCGCATTGCTGATTTCCTTTTGTTGTTGTTCTTGCCCGGCGAATAACGAGTGAAGAGTCGCTAACTTACACGCGCCATTCGCCATTCGCCACTCACTGCTTTCTCACGCTACCATTTCTCGCCGAACGGGCGGATTTCAAGCTCGAAGGTCCAGGCGCTGCGGGGCTGCTGATAAAGCTGCCAGTACGAGGCTGCGACCGATGCCGGCGGCATCAGCAAATCCGGATTATCCAGCGCTTCCTTGCCCCAGAGTTGCTCCCGGCGCTGGCGTACCCAGGCGGTGTCGACGCCGGAATCGATGACCAGGTGCGCGACGTGAATGTTCTTCGGGCCGAGCTCGCGCGCCATCGATTGCGCCACCGCCCGAAGCCCGAATTTCGCGCTGGCGAAGGCCGCAAAACCGCTGCCGCCGCGCAAGGAGGCGGTGGCTCCGGTAAAGAAGATATTGCCCTTGCCGCGCGGCACCATCAGCCGCGTCGACTCGCGGCCGGCCAGAAAGCCGGCCCAGCAGGCCATTTCCCAAACCTTGCGGAATACCCGATCGGTGGTCTCCAGGATCGGGAAATTGACGTTGGCGCCGACGTTGAAAATGCACACCTCCAGCGGCGCATGCCTGTCGGCGTCATCAAGGAATGCCGCGACCTCATCCTCCTTCCGCGCGTCGAGCGCGCGGGCCACGATCGATCCGCCTGCCGCCTCGATATCCCTGACCAGCGGCTCGAGCTTGGCGCCGTCGCGCCGCCCGGCGAATATGGTGAAGCCCTCAGCGGCGAATTTCCTTGCGATCTCGGCGCCGATGAAATCGCCGGCGCCGATCACCGCCGCGGTGGCGTTGCGTTTTTCCATGGTGGGTTCTCCTGCGGCCCAGGGCCAATGACGGCGGCGCTATTTCTCCAAGACCATTTCCTCGACCTCGCGCAACTGCTCCTTGCCGAAAAACATTTGCTGGCCGACGAAAAAAGTCGGCGAGCCGAATGCGCCACGCTCGACCGCGGATTGGGTGTTCTCGATCAGTCTTGCCTTGACGTCGGCGTCTTGCGCCCGCGCGAATAACCTTGCGGCATCGAGGCCGGACGCCGTGAGCGCCTTGAGGGCTATTTCGGGGTGGTCCATTTTCTTCGGCTCGGCCCACATGTGGTGAAACGCGGCGTCGACGTATGTTTCGAATACGCCCTCGAATTGCGCGGCGACGGCGGCGCGCATCAGGTTGAGGGTGTTGACGGGAAAGAACGGATTCCAGGTATAGGGCCTGACGTGAAAGCGCTTGACGAAGCGCTCGGTTTCCAGCGCGTGAAATTCGCGCTTGTTCTTGATGCCGGCAAGCGATTCGGCGGGGGATTTGTTGTTGGTGGCCTTGAAGATGCCACCGAGCAGGACCGGCACATATTCGAACTTCACGCCGATCCGCTGTTCGATCGCCGGGATCGCCTCGTGACTGAGAAAGGCGTTGGGGCTGCCGAAATCGAACATGAATTGCGGGACGGTGGGGTTCACGGCGATCTCCCGGACGTTTTGCTGCCGAAGCATTGTGGCGCAACGGGCGCGGCGCGTCCACTGGATTTGATGATGATCATAATACTTTGACAGCGCGAAGGGAGGTCAGATCAACCGCTGGATGGCCCGCTTGCGCCAGACCAGCATGTAGTAGGCCATCTGCAGCAGGAACATGGCGCCGAAGGTGACGGGATAGGCCGTCCAAACGCCGTCCAGGCCGATGGCGCGGCTGAGGAAGATCGCGCAGCGAACCTCGATCGCGGCAACCGCAAAAATCGAAATCGACAGCGGCATCCATACCGTTCCGCTGGCCCGCATCGCGCCCGAGAACACGGTCGCCATGCCGAACGGCACCGAACCCCACAAGGCGATGTGGAGCGATCGCTGCGCGAGTTCGAGAACCGCCGGGTCGACAATAAAGAGGCTCATGAGGGCGCGTGAGAACAGATAACCAAGCGCGACCAGGCTCCCGGTGAGGACGACATTCATCAGAAGTCCGGTACGGACAATGGAGCCGATCCGGTCGGCGTTCCCGCGGCCGATCGCCTGCGCACCGAAGATCGAGACTGAAATCGCGATCGACATTGCCGGAAACTGCACATAGCCCATCACCTGGTTGACCGCGCCGTAGGCCGCGGTGGCGTCGGAGCCGAAGCCGTTGACGAGGCCGAGCAGCGCCAGTTCGGCCAGCGAAAACACCACCATTCCGATCGCCGAGGGAATGCCGAGGCGCAGGACCTTGCGCAGCAGGGCGCCGTCGAGCCGCATGCAGCGCAGAAACGTCGCGTCGAAGGCGAGGGCATGCTTGCGGCGGCGCATATGGACAATGAGCCACGTCAGCGTGAGCATACCGGCGATGGCCGACGCCCAGGCGGCGCTGGCGACGCCAAGCCGGGGCAGGCCGAACCAGCCCTTGATCAGCGCCGGCGTTGCCGCAAGGCCGACCAGAATCGAAATCGAGAGCGCCAGCAGCGGCGTCAGGGTATCCCCGACGCCACGCATCATCGCCGTCAGCAGAATGAAGACAAAGGTCAGCGGCATCGTGACCATCATGATGCGCGCATAGGCGCTGGCCTGGTCGAGGATATCCGGAGGCGTCGCCAGCGCAGCCAGGAACTGTCGGCTGAACAGGCCGCCGAAGATGGCGATGATGGCTGAGCCGAACAGCGCGACCGTCAAGGTCGTGCCGGCGACGGCCTTCACGCGCTCGCGTTCGCCCGCGCCCCAGGCTTGGCCGATCAGCACCGTTGCTCCGGAGCTCAGGCCCATCACGAAGGAGATAAAAAAGAACATCACCGGGAAGAACACCGAAACGGCGGCCAGCGCATCGACCCCGATCATCTGGCCGAGGTAAACGTTGTTGATGGTGCCGAACAACGACTGCAGGATATTGCTCAGCATCATCGGTGCGAGGAAGAAGAGAAATGTCTTCCAGAGAGGCGGGGTTTTCGACACGGGTTTCCCCTTGGATCGGCGTGGCTGATCGACGGCCGCAATCTTGCGATGTCGAAGTTGAGGGTTTCAAAGAATCAAGGAGCGCGCGCTCACGCCCTCGCAGCGTCGTCGCGGTCGCTGAAGGCGAGCCTGACGATGTGGTCGCGGATATCGCCGGGCCAGCCGGCAATGAGATCGCCAAAGCGTCGTCGATCGTCCGCGAACAATGCCCGCGAGGCTTCCTCGAAGCCCGGCAGATCGCCGGCCATCGTGGACATGAAGTGATAGGCCGCTTCTCTTGCGGCGCGGCTGCGGTCGCGGTCGCCGCTCGCGCGCCGCGCCTCCTCGACGAGCCTGCGCAGCGCCACCGAGGCGCCACCGGGCTGTGCCCCGAGCCATTCCCAATGCCGCGGCAACAGCGTCACTTCGCGAGCGACAACGCCGAGCTTGGGCCGGCCGCGACCGCGCGGCTCCGGCGCAGCCTCGTCGCCGGCGGGGGCATCCGGATTCGCAGCCGGGAGCGGTAAGCGGGCCATGATGTCTCGTTCGGTGCCACGGAGGTCGAGATCGATCGGCCGTCCATTGGTGTCGTCGAAGATGACGATCGGTTCCGCAGCGACCTTGTCGAAGGCCTTCATGACCGCCAGCGCGACCTCGGCCAGCGGGCCGGAAGCCAGCCGGTGATTACCCAGGAAAGCCGTGAATTGCTTGGGAATGGCTTGGAGCACGATAAAAACACTCTCAATTTCAGTGATCCCAATTTATACCCGGATAAATCGATCCGTCAATATCATCCGGGTAAAATCTACAGCGGCTGGATCAATCCGGCACTGATCCCTTGGCGCCGGCCGATCGCCAATCCCGGCGTCCGCTGCTACGAGATGGGTCGATCACCACAAGGGCTCGGGGAATTGCCATGCTCACCGTCCACCACCTCAACAATTCCCGTTCCCAGCGCGTGCTGTGGCTGTTGGAAGAACTCGGTGTGGCCTACGAGATCGTCCGCTATCAGCGTCAGCCCGACATGCGCGCCCCTGCCGAACTGCGCGCGATTCATCCGCTCGGAAAATCGCCCGTCATCACCGACAATGCCAACACGATCGCGGAATCGGGCGCGATCACCGAATATGTCATCGACAGCTATGGCGAGGGCCGCCTGATCCCGCCGCCCAGAACGCCGGAGCGGCTGCGCTACACCTATTGGCTGCACTATGCCGAAGGCTCCGCCATGCCGCCGCTGCTGCTGAAGCTGTTGTTCACGCTGATGCCGAAACGGGCGCCGGCGCTGCTGCGTCCCCTGGTGCGCAAGGTCTCCAATCAGGCGCTGACCACGCTGGTCAATCCACAGCTCAAGCAGCACATGGCGTTCTGGGAGAGCGAGCTCGGAAAAAGCCAATGGTTCGCCGGCAACGAATTCACCGCGGCCGACATCCAGATGAGTTTTCCGCTGGAGGCCGCGGCGGCGCGCGGCGGACTTGAGCAGGGCCACCCCCGGGCGATGGCATTTCTGGAACGCATTCATGCCCGCCCCGCCTACCGGCGCGCATTGGAAAGAGGCGGGCCCTATTCGGTGGGGCGGTGAAGGGATCGCCGCGCGCTAACTCGATTTCTGAACCCCGCCGACGGAGGGCAGCGCCTTCACGGTGACGCCGGGTGGCGGCACGTCGTCATCGGGCACAAAGAAATCCGACATCAACGGCACGGTTGGGTCGACGCGATAATGCTCGAAGTCGCGCACGCCGCTCTCGTAAAGCACCTTGTCGTCGATGCAGAATCGTCCGGTGAATTCGCGCGACGGCCTGGTGAAGATGGCGTAGGCGGCGTCGCCCATGATCTCGGGCTTGCGGCTGGCGCGCATCATGGCGTCGCCGCCGAGCAAATTGCCGACGGCGGCGGTGGCGATCGTGGTGCGCGGCCATAGCGCATTGACCGCGACGCCCGCGGCTTTCAGTTCGGCCGAGAGGCCGAGCACGCACAGGCTCATGCCGAATTTCGCGATGGTGTAGGCGGTCGAGTGTTCGAACCATTTTGCCTGCATGTCGAGCGGCGGCGACAGCATCAGGATGTGCGGATTCCCGGCCTTCTTCAGATGCGGGATGCAGTATTTCGACACCATGAAGGTGCCGCGGGTGTTGATGCCCATCATCAGGTCGAAGCGCTTCATGTCGGTTGCTTGCGAGTTGGTCAGGCTGATGGCGCTGGCATTGTTGACGCAGATATCGATGCCGCCGAATTCGGCGACGGTCTTGTCGATTGCCACGACCACCTGCGCCTCGTCCCTGATATCGCAGAGCACGGGCAGCGCCTTGCCGCCGGCGGCGCGGACCTCATCGGCGGCGGTATAGATCGTGCCCTTGAGCTTCGGATGCGGCTCGGCGGTTTTCGCGGCAATCGCGACGTTGGCGCCATCGCGCGCGGCCCGTAGCGCGATCGCAAGCCCGATGCCGCGGCTGCCGCCGGAGATGAACAGCGTCTTGCCTTCGAGCGATGACATTGGAGAACTCCGGTTCGTTCGTCGATCCCAGTTGCGCGGCAATTTTCCGCTCCCTCCCCCACAAAAGGGAGGGAGCACACTTTCGTTCGCGGCAAGCTTTTCTAGGCGTCCGCGTGCAAAACCCGGCCGCGCGTTTCGGGCAACGCGAACGCGGCGAGGAAAAACACGGCGTAAGCCGCTACCGCGAAAATCGCAATGGCGTTGCCGAGCGAGGTATAGGCCGAGAGCGCGCCGACCAGGAACGGAAACAGCGCGCCGATGCCGCGGCCGAAATTGTAGCAGAAGCCCTGGCCCGATCCGCGCAGCCTGGTCGGATAGAGCTCGGTGAGGAATGCGCCGACGCCGGAGAAGTATCCCGACGCGAAGAAGCCGAGCGGGAAACCGAGCAGCCAAAGCGCCTCGTTGTTCAGCGTCAATTGAGTGTAGAGAACGATCACGGTGATCGCGCCGATCGAGAAGATCAGGAACAGGTTGCGCCGCCCGATGCGGTCGGCAAGCCATGCCCCCACCAGATAGCCGACGAACGAGCCGATGATCAGCGCCGCGAGATAGCCGGTGGAGCTGACGATCGAGAGCTTGCGCTCGGTAGTGAGAAAGCGCGGCACCCAGAAGGTGATGGCGTAATAGCCGCCCTGGCACCCCGTTGCCATCAGCGACGCCAGTATCGTGGTCTTGAGCGTGGAGCTTCCGAAAATCTCCCACAGCGAAGGCCGGTCGCCTGACGCCGTCTGTCTGGCGCGGGTGGCAGCGGCGATCGCCGGCTCCTCCACATACCGGCGCAGGAAGAACACCAGCAGCGCCGGCAGCGCGCCGATCGCGAACATCCAGCGCCATGCGATCTCAGGCGGCAGATAGGAGAACAGAATCGCCTGCGACAGCACCGCAAGGCCCCAGCCCACCGCCCAGCCCGATTGCACCGAGCCCACCGCGCGGCCGCGATATTGCGGACGGATCGCTTCGCCCATCAGCACGGCGCCCGCGGCCCATTCGCCGCCGAAGCCGAGGCCCAGCAGCGCCCGCGCGATCAACAGCTGGTCGAAGTTCTGCACAAAGGCGCAGACCAGCGAGAACACCGAGAACCATAGGATCGTCAATTGCAGGGTTTTGACCCGGCCGATGCGGTCCGCCAGAAAGCCGCCGAGCCAGCCGCCGACGGCCGAAGCCAGGAGCGTCACCGTGCCGGCGAGACCCGCGCTGCCGGGGTCGACCTTCCACAGCGCGATGATGGTGCCGATCACGAGCGGATAGATCATGAAATCCATGCCGTCGAGCGACCAGCCGGCCGCGCACGCCCAGAACGTCCGCCGCTCCGGCAGGTTCATGTCGCGATAAAAGGCAAGGAGGCTGGTATCTTCGATCGGGGCGACTTCAATCGCTCCCGATGGCTCAACGGCGCTGCTCACGATGGATGTTCCCTCCGGCAATTTGTTTGACCGGCCCTCAATCTTCCTCCCGCTGCCGGTCGGCGCGGGGCGGTGCAAATCCTACGCTGATACGGGATGCTGGCAAATCCGCAATGGTTGTCCTGAATGATTTATTGGCCGGCGGCGTGGGCGCCGCGGCTGCGCGGATCGGGGGCGCCCAGCAATCCCGTGTCGGTCACCGCGATCGAATTGGCCGAGGTCTTCCCCAATGGTTCGACCACGCGATGGCCTTTGGCCCGCAGCGCCGCCAGCGTCTCGTCGGCAAAGCCGTGCTCGACCCGCACCTCGTCCGGCAGCCACTGGTGGTGCAGACGGGGCGCGGCCACCGCGGCCGCGATGTCCATGCGGTAATCGAGCACGTTGACGATCACCTGCATTACCGCGGAGATGATGCGGCTGCCGCCGGGCGAACCGGTGACCAGAACCGGCTTGCCGTCCTTCAGCACGATGGTCGGCGACATCGAGGACAATGGCCGCTTGCCGGGGCCGGGCAAATTGGCCTCGAATCCGACCAGGCCAAAGGCATTGGACGCGCCGGGCGCTGCGGTGAAATCGTCGAGCTCGTTATTGAGCAGCACGCCGGTGCCTTCGGCGACCATTCCGAGGCCGTAGTTGAAATTCAGCGTGTAGGTGTTGCTGACCGCATTGCCGAGGCTGTCGACGACGGAAAAATGCGTGGTGTTGCTGCCTTCGCGCGGCGGCGTCGCCGACAGCAGGTCGGTCGACGGCGTGACGCGGTCGGGATCGATGCTGGCGCGTTGCCTGGCCGCGTAATCCTTCGAGGTCAGGGTCGCAACCGGCACCTTGACGAAAGCAGGATCGCCGAGGTAGCGGGCGCGGTCGGCATAGGCGCGCTTCATCGCCTCGATCATCAGATGCAGCGAGGGCGCCGAGCCCTGCTTCATCTCACCCATCGGAAAACCCTCCAGGATATTGAGGGTTTCCAAGAGCACGATGCCGCCGGACGACGGCAGCGGCATCGAGACGATGTCAAAACCGCGATAGCTGCCGCGCATCGGCGGGCGGATCGTGGCAGAATAGGATTTGAGATCGTCCAGCGTCATGATGCCGCCGGCGTCGCCGATCGCCTTCACCAGTTTTTCGGCGACCGGGCCCTGGTAAAACCCGCGCGGTCCCCGTTCTGCAATCGCCGACAGCGTCGTCGCCAGATCGGCCTGAACCAGCAGGTCGCCATCGTGCAAGGGCCTGCCGTCCTTGCCGGAAAATATCTTGATTGACGACGGCCAGCGCGCCAGCCGCTGCACCTCCTCGGGCATCGTGTCGGCGACATCATCGGTCACGACAAACCCGTCGCGGGCCAGCGCGATCGCCGGCTTCAGCAATTCCGCGAGCGTAAACTTGCCCGAGCCATATTTCTCCAGCGCCAGGGTCAATCCTGCGACGGTGCCGGGAACGCCGATGCCGAGCGCGGAGTCGCGCGACTTGGCGATATCGGGTTTGCCGTCGGGCCCGAGAAATATCTTCGGCGTGGTGGCGGCCGGCGCGGTCTCGCGATAATCGATCGTGATGTCCTCGCCGCGCTCCCTCGAGTGAATCACCATAAACCCGCCGCCGCCGATGTTTCCCGCGCGCGGATAGGTCACGGCCATCGCAAACCCGGTGGCCACCGCCGCATCGACCGCATTGCCGCCGCGCCTGAGTATGTCGGCGCCGATGCCTGCCGCGATTTTTTCCTGCGCCACCACCATGCCGTGCTCGGCGACAACGGGATGAATGGCGCCGGCAGCCGGCGGCGTGTAGAAGCCGCCGCGTTGTTCCTGTGCCGCCGTCGGCAGGGTGCAGGCGGCGGCCAGCACGAGGCCGAGGACGATCTTGCGAACTCTTGTTGTCACCACGGTCATCGAAAAATCCGCCACGGGTTGAGCGAGTTCAGGCCGGAAAAACGAGAGGGGCATTGCGGCCACCAATGCTATATGGCTTTCCAGGCTCGGGGCAAAACGCCTCCTCGTGATGGGCAGGGACATTTCGGGCATGGCGGTCGCGGCTTTGGATACACGCAGCGCGGATATGCAGCCAACCTATCCTCGGCGTGCGGCCGTCATCAGCTGGATTTTCTTCGCTTGGGCGGCGGAGCCGTTTTTTACGCTCATCACCACCTTCGTCTTCGCGCCCTATTTCGCGACCCATGTCGCGTCCGATCCCGCCAGCGGCCAATCGCTGTGGGGCTTTGCCACCGCGGCGGCGGGACTGATGATCGCGCTGCTGTCGCCGGTGCTGGGCGCCATCGCTGACGCGAGCGGCCGCCGCAAGCCCTGGATCGCGGTGTTCGGAGCGATGCTGGTGATCGGCGCCTCGCTGATGTGGTTCGGCAGGCCCGGCGACCTCAGCGTCATTCCGCCATTGCTTCTCGCCTACAGCGTGGCGACGGTCGGCGTCGAATTCGCCACCGTCTTCAGCAACTCGATGATGCCGACGCTGGTGCCGCCGGAACGGATCGGCCGATTGTCCGGGACCGGCTGGGCCACCGGATATGTCGGCGGCATCCTCAGCCTCATCCTGGTGCTCGGCTTTCTCGCCGCCAGCCCCGGGACCGGCCGTACGCTGTTCGGGTTCACCCCATTGTTCGGGCTCGACCCCGTCACCCATCAGGGCGATCGCATCACCGGTCCGCTGACCGGGATCTGGTTCATCATCTTCGTGCTGCCGATGTTTTTACTGACGCCGGATTATCCCGCCAAGCTGCGATGGCGCGAAGCGCTGCGCGAGGGGTTGACGGGTCTGCGGCAAACGCTTGCCGAATTGCCGGAGCAGCGATCGATGGCCGCGTTCCTGCTCGCCAATATGATCTACACCGACGGGTTGGTGTCGCTGTTTGCGTTCGGCGGCATCTACGCCGCAGGCACGTTTGGGTGGAACACGATCCAGATCGGCAGCTTCGGCATTATCCTGGCCGTCGCCGGTACCTTCGGCGCATGGCTTGGCGGCAAGCTCGACGATACTCTGGGGCCGAAACGGGTGATCGCCGGCAGCATGCTGATCCTGCTGCTGGCCGTCGTTGCGATCCTGCTGGTGGACAAGGATTCGGTTCTGTTCATGAAGGTCGCGCCACCTGTGCCCGACGGGGCGCTGTTCGCTGCTGCCGCCGAACGCGCCTATCTCGTGCTCGGCTGCCTGATCGGCGCCGCCGGGGGGCCGCTGCAGGCGGCGTCGCGAACGTTGTTGATACGGATGGCGCCGAAAGACCGCATCGCGCAATATTTTGGCCTGTTCGCGCTGACCGGAAAGGTCACGTCGTTCGTCGGACCGCTGCTGATCGGCATCGTCACCGCGGTGACCGAAAGCCAGAAGGCCGGCATGGCGGTACTGGTGCTGTTTTTCGTCGCGGGATTGGCGTTGCTCGGAAGCGTGAGGGATTAACCTCCGTCATTCCGAGTTCGTGCTGACGTCCCGGAATGACGGTGAGAAAGATCAATGCCGGAAATGGCGCACGCCGGTGAACACCATGGCGATGCCGTGCTCGTCGGCGGCCTTGATGACTTCCTCGTCGCGCATCGAGCCGCCGGGCTGAACGACCGCGGTTGCGCCGGCTTCGATGCAGGCCAGCATGCCGTCAGCGAACGGAAAGAACGCGTCGGACGCCACGGCGGAGCCTTTGGTCAGCGGCTCGGCGAGTTTCAATTCGGCGGCGGCGTCGAGTGCCTTGCGCGCGGCGATGCGTGCCGAATCCACCCGGCTCATCTGCCCGGCGCCGATGCCGACCGTGGCGAGATCCCTGGCATAGACGATGGTGTTGGATTTGACATGCTTGGCGACGCGAAACGCGAATTTGAGGTCGCGCAATTCGGCGTCGTTTGGTGCACGTTTGGTCACGATCTTCAGCGTCATGTCGTCGACCACGGCATTGTCGCGGCTCTGCACCAGCAAGCCACCGGCAACCGTCTTTGCGGTCAGGCCCGCGCTGCGGGGATCGGGCAGCGCGCCCGCCAGCAGCAGCCGCAGATTCTTCTTTGCGGCGACGATCGCGATGGCCTCTTCGGTGGCATCGGGCGCGATGATCACTTCGGTGAAGATTTCGGTGATGGCGCGTGCGGCTTCGGCATCCAGCGTCCGGTTGAGCGCGACGATGCCGCCATAGGCCGAGGTCGAATCGCACGCCAGGGCCGTGCGGTAGGCGCTGACGAGATCCGTGCCTTCGGCGACGCCGCAGGGGTTGGCGTGCTTGACGATGACGCAGGCCGCGGTGCGCGCCGGATCGAACTCGGCGATGCATTCATAGGCCGCATCGGTGTCGTTGATATTGTTGTAGGACAATTCCTTGCCCTGCAACTGCCGCGCGGTGGCGACACCCGGACGTTTGTCGGGCGTTCGGTAAAACGCCGCCGTCTGATGCGGGTTCTCGCCGTAGCGCAGCGGCTGGATCAGCCGCCCGCCGAAGGCGCGAAAATCCGGCGCATCGGTCTTGAGCTCACGCGCGAACCAGTTCGAGATGGCTGCGTCATAGGCGGCGGTGCGGGCGTAGGCTTTGGCGGCCAGACGCCGTCGCAGGGAGAGCGTGGTGGCACCCCGATGGGACGCGAGCTCGTCGAGCACGGCCTGATAATCCTGCGTCTCGACGACCACGGCGACATCGTCGTGGTTCTTGGCCGCAGCGCGGATCATCGCGGGCCCGCCGATATCGATATTCTCGATGCAGGCCTCGAAACCGGCGCCCTGATCGACCGTCGCCTCGAACGGGTAGAGATTGACAACGAGCAAATCGATCGGCGCGATGCCGTGGCTCTTCATCGCCTGGGCATGCTCGGCATTGTCGCGGATCGCCAGCAGTCCGCCATGGACCTTCGGGTGCAGGGTTTTTACCCGACCGTCCATCATCTCGGGAAATCCGGTCAGCTCGGATACGTCCCTGACCGTCAAGCCTGCCGCGGCGAGCGCCTTCGCGGTGCCGCCGGTCGAGACCAGCTCAACACCGTGGGCGGCCAGGGCGCGGGCGAATTCGATCAGTCCGGTTTTGTCGGAAACGGACAACAGGGCGCGGGTTACGCGGCGGGGATGGTCGGTCATGGGCAAGATCCTTTGTTAAGGGTGCTTTTGCCCAGGCGCGCGGCAGACATTCCCGCGCTTCCCGATGGTGCTCCATCCAAAGTCGCCAGTCGCGCGAGCGACGGGTAGTTAGCAGTTTTCGACGGCGTTAACAACGGCCAGATACGATTGACTCCGCATCTTGCGTGACATTTTTCTACAGCGGCAATTCCGGCTCGCGGTGGGCGCTACGCCGTGCCGCGGTGGCCGAGGCCGACGTCGCCGACCGCACGAAACTCCAGCGGATCGAGGGTGCATGCCGGGAATCCTGCCGGATCACGATCTGGGCGGTGCGGCGGGGACCGTCGTTTCCCGCCAGGAACACGCTGTCTTCGAGCTCGACCTTGTCGTCGAGCGCCTCGAAGGTCCAGACGTCACGGTTGGGCAGCACCAGCATGACGCCGCGGGCATCGCTGAGACGACTTGCCTTCACCGAAGGGTGGAGATGAAACCGCAGCGCATAGTCCGCTTCGGAGCCCTTGATCCGCCCGCCCGGCGCCGGCGACAGGGTGTCCTCGCCGTCAAGCCTTGTGCCGTCATGCGCGAGCATCAGCACCCGGCGATGGACCACGCCGAATCGCCCGAGATAGCCGTCATGCGACGTCGTCAGCAGCACGCCATTGGTGACGGCCTCGCGATAGCTTTCGACATTGGTCGGGCCGCTGACGATCGGCGCGCCCTGCAGCAGCCGCTTCATCGCCGAGAGCTCGACGAACTGGCAGGAGGAGACATCGTGGTAGGTCAGCGTCGAATGCGCCGGCGTGCCGCGGGCAAAGCTGCGCCAGTTGTCGCGGCCGGTCGAGGGCATGCCGCAATTGATCACGATCCGGCTCGGCCCCGACGACAATTCAAACGACAGGCAGCCGGCGTGGGCATCGTGACTGACACTCGGCGGCGGCGGCGGGCCGGTGTCCATGATGATCGTCGTGGTGCCGGCATCGAGCCGCTGAAAGCCGGTGTGCGGCATGTTCGCCATCGGCGCGCCATGGGCGTCATCATAGGCGAGCAAGGTAGCCAGCACATCGGAGGGCGCGCTGCTCATGCCGTTGAACAGCGCGAAGCTGCCGTCGCCGTGACGGAAGAAGCGCAGCATCGGCATCATGCGGTCGATCGCGTTCAACAGCGCGGGCGGCGGTGCGATGTTGCGGGCCGCGAAGGTCTGCCGCAGCGGCAACAGATCGATCAACAGCTCGATCAGCGCTCCGGGGTTGCGCGAGATGTGGCCGCCGTCGGGCAGAATCTGCCGCTGCAGTTCGTCCGAAAGCTTGCGCGCGGCGGCGCGAATGTGCCGCGCCTGGTTGGCGAGGCAGAGCGAGGCGTAGCAAAGCGCGATCAGCACCTGCAGCCGCGGCACGCCGTCGGGAATATCGAGCATGGTGTAGCGGAGATAGCGGATTTCGCGGGTCAGCCCGCGCAGATAGCGCCGGTAGAATTTGCCGTCGGTATCGCCGAGCACCAGCGGGGCCTGCGACAACAGCGAGATCACGCGGCGGGCCAATACATCAGCGCGGCGGCCGACCGGCCGCTTGTATCCCGGATTTGAAATCCAGTCGTCGACCAGCGCGCGCGCATTGGCGCGGGTGAGCGCGGTATCGGCCGCGCGCAAATGTCGAAGCCATCCGAAGCCGAGAAGCGCCACCTCCCAATCCTCCGACGGCGGCTCGAGATCGAAGATCGAGCGGCCATGGCAGGTCACGATCTTGCCGGCGAAGACAAAGCGGCCAGCATAGACTTCGGCGGCGCGCGTGGCGTCGGCGGTGCGCAGGTCATGCGGGGCGATGATGAGGCGATCGGTGCGTCCCGGCCACAGCCGCGACAGCGTCACCGAACCGCCGCTTGCGCGCGACATCATGTTCCGTGCGAAGCGGCCCATGATCAGCGTCGAGATACGTCTGCGTTGAGCGACCGACACGCCTTGCCTTGATTGGGAGGATTCGCCGTCGAATCCTTTTAATCCGGAAACACGGCGAAGACACCACCTTGAAACCGCGCGAATCAGTGCGGCAGGGCGGGAATATGGTGCAAAATCAGGATTTAACCAGCCGCGCGGCGTAAAAGCCGTCGAGGCCGCCCAGCCGGGGATCATCGTGCGGCAGGTGGCAGGGCAGGGTGCGCAAATCACCTTCCGCGGTCAGGAGTTCGCCGAGGCCTGCGACCTCGCTTGCCTCGATCGGCACGCGCCGCATCGCCGGCTCGGACGCGAGAAGCGCCGATACCGCCTGCTCGCCCTCTTCCGGCTCCAGCGAGCAGGTGCAATAGACCAGCGTCCCGCCCGGCCTGAGCAGGGCGACCGCCTTTTGCAGCAGCCGCTTCTGCAGCGCCGCCAGCGGCGCGATATCGGATTCCTGCCGCAGCCAGCCGACGTCGGGATGACGCCGGATCGTGCCGGTCGAGGTGCAGGGCGCGTCGATCAATATGCCGTCGAAGCCTCGGTCTTGGTTTCGGTCCAGCCAGTCGGCGCCGTCGGCCACCACCGTCTCCGCATCCAGCGCCAGCCGCGCCAGATTGTCGCGCAGCCGCGCCATGCGGTTGGGCGAACGGTCGATCGCGGTCACCCGCGCCCCCGCATGTGCGAGTTGCGCGGTCTTGCCGCCGGGCGCGGCGCAGAGATCGACGATGGCCTTGCCGGCGACGTCGCCGAACAAGCGCGCCGGCAAGGCGGCGGCCGCGTCCTGCACCCACCAATGGCCTTCGGAGAAGCCCGGCAGCATCGTCACCGAGCCCTGCAACAGCGTGCGCACCGACCGCGTGGGGAGTATTTCGCCGTGCAGACGCGTCGCCCACTGCTCGGGGTCGGACTTCACGGTAAGATCGAGCGACGGCTCCTGGCCGATCGCAGTCGCGATGTCGCGTGCGACGGCCTCGCCGTAGTGGGCGATCCAGCGTGCCATCAGCCATGGCGGAACGTCGAGCGTCAGCGACTTGACCTCGTCGATCAGCGGTTGCCCCTCGCGCGCGCAGCGGCGCAGCACCGCGTTGACGAGGCCGGCATATTTCGCGGCCCGCCGATCCGACTGCACCAGCCGCACCGACAGGTCGACCGCGGCATGGTCGGGTACATCCATCCAGAGAATCTGGGCGGCGCCGATCAGGAGCGCGCTTTGCGCGCGCGGCGCGTCGGTCGGAATGCCGCGATCGAGCAGTCGCGAAAGCACATGGCCGAGCGTGCCCAGTCGCCGCAAAATCGTCGCCACCAGACGCCGCATCAGGGCGCGGTCGCGATCGGAGAGGTTTTTCAGTCCGGGATGCGCGGCGGCGCCGTCGAGCTGCTCGTCGAGCGTGCGGTGCTTATGCAGAACACCATCGAGTATGTCCGCCGCGATCCGCCGCGCCGCGAGACCGGGTACCTCGGAGGGCAGGGCAAATCTTTGTGGGGGCATGGAGCGGGAACATCTTGCGATATTGGGCAGCTGTTCGCATTTCAGCTTTGCCGTCTGAAGGGAGAATCCTTTTGGCAGCAGAATATGCCAAATATAAGAATCGCTCTTGCGACTTCACAGGCCGGGTGCGGCCTGCGCGGCAAAAACTTGAATCGAGCCGGTTAGTCCCGCAGCAGGAACATTTTCGATGACCGATGATGCCTCGCGGCCCGCAATGGCCGCATCCCGGACGGAACGCAAGCCGCTTTCGCCGGCGGCCGAGCGCGCATTGGCCGAGGCCGAAGCGCGAAGGCTGGCCGCGGAGGCCAACGCGAAGCCTTTGCCGAAGGAGCTTCAGGGCCCCAAGGGCCCGGAGCCGACGAGGTATGGCGACTGGGAGAATAAAGGCATCACCTCGGATTTTTGAAATCCGGGGCGCCCACGTGCGGGCTGGTAATCCCGCTGGAATTCGTCAGCGCGTCACTACCACCGTGGTGCCGACGGGAACCCGCTGGTAGAGGTCGGTGATGTCGGGGTTCAACATGCGGATGCAGCCATAGGAGACAAAACCTCCGACCGATCCCGGCATGTTGGTGCCGTGGATGGCGTATTCTCCGCCCGCCAGCGTCATCGCCGCGACGCCCATCGGGT
>JBAVEE010000018.1:0-14600 GCA_049587575.1 Bradyrhizobium sp. | reverse complement strand
CGACCGCAACTTCATAGGCGGCACTTTGCTCCCGGTTTTCCCTGATGCGGTCGAACTCCGTCACGTCAGCACCGACGCAAAAGTCCGCGCCCGAGCCGGTCAGAATGATCGCGCGAATGGCATCGTCGTTGGCGAGGTCAGAAAAGACGCCCGCCAGTTCGCGCCACATGCCGAGCTTGACGGCGTTGCGCACCTGCGGCCGGTTAAGGCTTACAATGCCAATGTCATCCTGTGAGGTGACGAGGATCTCCGGCATTACCTGCTTCCCACCTTGGCTCGCCTGCCCTTTGGACCTGTTCTCTGGCCCCTCCTGGCTTGCGTTATCTGGCGCGCCCAAACGTTGGATCACCTGGGCCGGCGAGAGCAAGGGGCCGCCTGCTTACGGCAATCGTGTGACTTGCATAAGTAGACTTATCGAACCGTTGCCGTCAAGAGCGGGCACGGCGAACAGCGGGTCATGAAATGGTCGCGCGGCGCCGCCGATGAATGAAATTCCGCCAGATTTCAGTCCATCTTGGCGCGGCGCCTCAGGATCGCCAGTGCTCCGGCATCGCCGCGGGCGTGGGCATCGTCGACAAAGGCGATCAGGAGGTCGGCCAGCGTCGCATAGTCCCAAAGCTTGAGCCCGGCCGGGTCGAGCCAACCGATAAAAAACCTGTCGAGATAGCCGCGCTCCGCATCCAGCGTTTCCACCCAGCTTGGTCCGGCGAGACTTACGGGGTCGGCATCCCAATGGCAAACGACGAAACCCGAGGCCGCCTTTGCCAGAATGCACTGTCCGTCCCGCGGGGCTTTGCCCATCGGGCGCAAGAATTGACCAATCTCTCCCAGCACACGCTCAACATGGCAACTCATTCAACGCTTCCGACTTGCGAATGCCGGATAACCGGCGATGCCTCGTTTTCCGTTCCACACCGTGGTGGTTCAAGTGTGGCGACAGGAAAGAGTTGCGTGATCGGGGTCGGAATGTGGACCCGAGCGGATGCCTTGCCGACGTTGCACCGCGACACAAATTCGCCCGCGCAACTCCACGACAGAGTGCGCGGGCGAAGACCTTTCTGCGTAACCGCGGCCTCGCAGCCTCGTTACACCAGCTTCACATTCTTGAGCGGCAGGCTGCGGACCGGTTTGCCGGTCGCCGCATAGATGGCGTTGAGCACCGACGGCGCCACCACGCAGATGGTCGGCTCTCCGATGCCTCCCCAGAAGTCGTAGGTCGGCACGATCGCCACCTCGACCTTCGGCATCTCCGCAAGGCGCATGATCTCGTAGGTGTCGAAGTTGAGGCTCGTCATGCGCCCCTTGTCGACCGGCATTTCGCCATAAAGCGTGGCGGTGAGACCATAGGCCACCGAGCCCTGCACCTGCGCCTCGATCTGGCCGGGGTTGACGGCATGGCCGCTGTTGACCGCCAGCACCATGCGATGGACTTTCAGCTTGCCCTCCGGACTCACCGAAACTTCGGCGACCGCAGCCGAGTAGCTGCCGTACCCCATGAACTGCGCGATGCCGCGATGGACGCCCGCGGGCAGCGGCTTGCCCCAATCACCCTTTTCGGCCGCGGCATTGAGCACGGCGAGATGCCTGGGATGATTTTTCATGAGCGCGCGGCGAAACTCGAGCGAGTCCTTGCCGGCCGCCTTCGCCGCCTCTTCGATGAAGCATTCCATGTAGACGGCGTTCTGGTTGGTGTTCACCCCGCGCCAGGGCCCGACCGGAACATGCGAATTGCGCATCGCATATTCGATCAGCAAATTGGGCACGTCGTAGCCAAGCTGCGCGTCGCCGGGCGTATCGTAATAACCCTGCAACTGACGCATGTCCCTTCCGTCGACAATGCCTTTCTGATTGAGCAGCGCGTTGATCGACTGACCGGAAACGCGGACGTGCAGGCCCACGAGGTTGCCGGCGGCGTCTATCCCGGCCGACATCTTGCATTGCGAAATCGGCCGGTAGAAATCATGCGCCTGGTCCTCCTCGCGGCTCCAGATCAGCTTGACCGGCACGTCGGGGAATGCCTTGGCGATCTCGACCGCCTGGTGGACATAATCCTGCGTACCGCCTCGCCGGCCGAAGCCGCCGCCGAGGTCATGCCGATGGACTTCGCATTTGTTGAGCGGAACGCCCGAAGCTTCGGACAAGGCCGCCAGCGACGCCTCCAGATTTTGCGACGGCACCCAGGCGTCGGCCCGGTCGGCCGAGAGCTTGACCGTGCAGTTCATCATCTCCATCGTCGCGTGGGCGAGGAAGGGCGTCGAGTAGACTGCCTCGATTTTCTTCGGAGCCTCGCTGATCGTCTTCAGCGCGTCGCCGTTCTTCCGCTCGCCGTTGGTGGCGGTCGCGGTGAGGCCATCCTTGAGCATGCCCGCGATGGTCGCACTTGATTGCGAGCCGTTCGGCCCCTCGTCCCAGACAATCGGCAGCGCCTCGAGCGCCTTCCTGGCGCGCCACCAGGTATCGGCGACCACCGCGATGGCGCTGTCCTTCACCCGCACAACCTTCTTCACGCCGGGCATGCCGGCGATCTTGCTCTCGTCGTAGCTTTTGAGCTTGCCGCCAAATACCGGGCAGTCCTTGATGGCGGCGCAGAGCATGCCGGGCAGTTTCAGATCAATGGCGAAGATCTTGCTGCCGTCGAGTTTGTCCGCGGTATCGAGCCGCTTGAGCGGCTTGCCGGCGATCTTCCAGTCCCTGGGGTCCTTGAGCTTGATGGATTTGGGATCCGGCGGCGTCAGCTTGGCGGCCGCGGCTGCGACCTCGCCATAACGGATCGAACGCTTGCTCGCCGCATGCGTGATGACGCCGTTGGACACCGTCAGTTCGCCCACAGGGATATTCCATTGGTCGGCCGCCGCCTGCAGCAGCATCATGCGTGCCACGGCGCCGCCACGGCGGACATAGTCCTGCGAGGTGCGGATGCCGCGGCTGCCGCCGGTGCCCATATCGCCCCAGGCGCGTTTGCTGGCGAGATTGCGGCCCGGCGTGATGCCTTCGGTCGTCACTTTATTCCAGTCGCACTCGAGCTCCTCCGCGACGAGCTGGGCAAGCCCCGTCAGCGTCCCCTGCCCCATCTCGGAGCGGGCGATGCGGATCACGCAGGTATCGTCGGGCTTGATCGCGACCCAGATATTGACCTCGGTCGCCGCAGCTCCCTGCGCCTGCGCCTCGTCGAGGCCGAACGGCACGCTGAACCCGAGCGCCAAACCGCCGCCGGCGACCGCCGCCGAGCCGACGATGAAGCTGCGTCGCGAGAGCGCGGTGCTTTTGTCCAAGACCATATTGTTCATGGCTAACCTCCCGAGCGGCCGGTGGTACCGGCACCCGCCGCCATATGCACGGCCTCGCGGATGCGCTGGTAGGTGCCGCACCGGCAAATATTGGTCATCGCTTGATCGATGTCCCTGTCGGTCGGCTTGGGGTTTTTCCTGAGCAGCGCCGCGGCGGCCATGATCTGCCCGGACTGGCAATAGCCACACTGGGGAACGTCGACCGCGGCCCAGGCTTTTTGTACCGGGTGCGATGCGCCGACCGACAGTCCCTCGATGGTGACGATCATGTCGGTTTCCTTGACGTCGCCGACGGGGATCTGGCAAGAGCGCTGCACTTCGCCGTTGACGTGCACCGAGCACGCACCGCACTGGGCGATGCCACACCCATATTTCGTGCCGGTCAGGCCGACATGCTCCCGAATGACCCAAAGAAGCGGCGTGTCGGCCTCCGCCGATACATCTCTCAGCGCTCCGTTGATATTCAGCTTTGCCATGAGCTTCCTCCGTTTTTTGGAACCATAGCGGCGAGACAAACCGTTGCCTATCCCCTTTGCGCGCAGGATCCGCCCAGCAAAGCAGCGCTCGCGATTGCCCGCGAAGGCCGGGCATTGCAGTGCGTCATTTGCTAATGGCGACGGATGATCGCGGATATGTTTTCGATATCGATCCGGCGGCGGACGGCACTCGCCAGATCGAGCGCGTCGAGCGCCTTGATCGTCTCGCGGATCTCGGCGATCGCCGAATCGACGCCGTGCAGCGACAACGCCGCGTCGAAAGTGGGAAAGCGATCGCAGTGGCGATCCACCAGATCGGCCAGACCGTCATTCATCAGCCGCATCAGCTCGACTGCGAGCAGACCATCGGCCAGGTCCTCGATCGGCGCCATCGACGGCGTCAGCAATTGCCGGTAACCGGCAAAGCCGTCCATCCGCCGGAAACGATGATCGAGGCACCCAGTCCCGGTACGACATTTGCTTCACATCGCTTGCCGGGTCGCCAGTCCGATCGATGCCTATTCGGGGTGGAACCTATTTGCGTCGAATCTGTTACCCGTGCTCGGAGGGACAATCATTATGTGGAAAAGGTTGATATGCGCCGCTGCAATTCTCTCGGCGTGGGCGCCGCAGGCCAGCGCGGCTGAGCACTCGGGAGTTTTTCACCGTGCTTCCTGCGCCGTGGTTCGATTCTATGTCGCGAGGTATTCAGCGGGAGCCGCCGAGGCCTGGGCGCGAAGCCAGGGCGCCACCGAAGCGGAGATTGAAACCGCCCGGCATTGCCTGCAGGGAACGCCGCAAGGAACGGTTGTGCAGTCGGCAAGCTATCTTGGTTCGTCAAATCACTGACGGGCGGGGCGTCTGAAGTGGCTTCTGAATTTTGCAGCGCCTGGTTAAATCCCGAACAACCAGACAGCAACGATGGCGCCGAGCACGACAAGGCCCGACACGGTCCATCCTGTCGCGTAGGCCGCAGCATCCGTTTCCGGCGGCCTGTCCACCATTGAATCATGCCAGTCGGTCATGACAGCCTCCTCGAAGTGACGTCTGTTGGGTAGGTCGCGACCTGCGGCTCAAGGTTCAAGTCAGTCTATTAATGCGGGTGGGGCTGGCGGGTTCCATGCCCCGGCGAACGAATCGGCGAACGAGGCATCCTCGCATCGCAGTATCGTTCGGCATTTCAGCGGCCGGCCCCCGAAAGCGGGAGTTTAGCCCCGGAGCCGCCGGGCCAGGGCCGTGACAAAGCGGTCAGCGTCGGCCTCGTCGTTGAAGACGTGGGGCGAGATCCGCATGCGGCGGAGACGCGCCGCTACATAGATGCCTTCGGCCGCGAGTCCTTCGACCAGCCCTGCCGGCATCCCGTCCTTGCAGCCGAGACCTTCAAAGCCGGGACCTTCAAAGCGAAGGCTCAGGATATGCGGGGCGCGCAGGTGACGGTCCGCGACGCGGAAACCGGTGCCGCGCACGCCCTCCGCGATGCGCTCCGTCAGCATGGAGAGGCGCTGTTCGATGGCGGAAGCGCCCCATGCAGCCATCATTTCCATGCCGATCGCGGCCAACTCCATCGAAATGAAATGATCGCGCTCGCCCATGTCGAAGCGCCGCGCATCCGGCACATAGCGAAGGTCCGCGAAATAGACATCATTTTCGGCGCGCACGTCACGGCGGCCGAAGGACGTCTGTTCAAGCGGAATGCCGTCCTGGTGCCGCCTGGCTATATAGATGAAGGCTCTGCCGTAGGGTCCCAGCAGCCATTTGTAGGTCGGGAAGATCACGAAATCCGGGTCGAGACGGCTGGCGTCCATCGTCAGCACGCCGGCGCTCTGCGTCGCGTCGACCAGAAAGATCGCGCCCTGCCGGCGCAGCGCATCGCCCACCCTTTCGAGGTCGATCCGCCCGCCGTCCGACCAATGCACCGAAGAGATCGATGCAAGACCGACCGGCGGCGCACCGGGCCGTTCGATGGCCGCGAGAACCGCAGACGTCCAGTCGCCGTCGTGCGGCTGGCGGATCGTCTCGATGACAAAACCCTGCGCCTCGGCCCGCGTCTGCCATTCCAGCACCGGCGAGGAATGGTCGTTTTCCAGAACCAGCACGCGCGTCCCGCGGGCGATCGTCACGAGCTTCGCCGCGGTCGCAACGCCGTAACTGATCGAGGGTATCAGCGCGATATCGGCGGGATCGGCATGTATCAACGCCGCGGCGGCAAGGCGCGCGCGCTCGTACTGGTGGTTTGCGAATGCGGCGTCGAGTGTCCAGGGCGTGCCCTTGCGGCCAACCGCAGCGCGGCCGGCTTCCTGGGTTCGAAGCGGCAACGGACTGTAGGAGGCCGAATTCAGATAGCAGACGTTGCGCGGTATCTCGAAAAGGTCGCGCTGCGAGGCAAGCATGTGGGTCTCTTCGATAAGATTCACACCATAGCCGGTTTCAGCCCCGGCTGCCATGTCGCGGCAGTCCGCTCCAGGTCAGCCAGACCGAGATGTTGGCCCGTTTTGCTAATTATCCTTTTGTGGCCGACACAGTTGGCCGCGCAGGGATACGGCCCTAAGCTGCTAAAATCCTGCTGAATGCCGGTCGGCGCGCCAGGGGCTCGAACCTGGGACCCGATGATTGGCGGGGAATACGCTTTCGGAGAGCGGAGTTGCGTTGTGCAGATCGAAACCGAGAAAGGTCACCCCATGATATCACGCCGTACCTTGGTCGCCGCACTTCCCGCCTTGCTTGCCGGCGGATCACCGGTGCTGGCGAAGTCCCGCCATCCTGTCCAGATGTTCGATACGGACGGCGATGGCACGATCGATCTCGCCGAGGCGAAGAAGGCGGCATCCGCCTTGTTCGACAAGCTGGAACGCGACCATGATGGCACGCTCGACCAACGGGAATTGACGCGCAGATTGACCCCGAAGGAATTGGCAGCTGCCGATCCTGACCGCGACGGGACCTTGACCAGAGACGAATATCTCGCGGTGGTCGAGCAGCGTTTCGGTGCAGCCGACCCGGATCATGACGGGACCCTGGATGCCAGGGAGTTGAACACCAGGGCCGGTCAGGCGCTCATGCGACTGCTGAAATAGCAACACGAAAATCGTCGCAGCGCCGGCGCGATACGCGGTCGATCAGACGCCGCCGGGCTGAACGTAGCAGAAGACGTAACGGTTGCGGCTGAGGAATACGATGCCGTGCCCGGTCGGATTCGATTTGTCCCACTTGAGTTTATTGTCCGGAATTTCAATTTCCGTTCCGATGTCGACGTGAGGGCGGCTGCGCGGCTCGTCCGGCCGGTCATCGGTGATGATCGCGTAGGTCCTGCCGTCCCGGACGTGGATTTCGTCAGCCCAGTAGGCGTCGGCTTCGCCGCAACATGAGGCATTTGGAACGTCCGGCTGCATCAGCGCCTCATACCATTCCCGGAGTTCGGGATTGACCGCGTCCCATTGTCCGAGGTTACGACTGCTTGCAGCCCCTGTCAGAAAACCGAAAATACTCAAACAAAGGATGATGCGCTTCATCCCATGCGCTCCTGTGATCTCCGGCTAGATCACTGAAGCAATCTTCATGCCGAGAATCGCAGCGCCGCGTTTCGCCGCGCAAAAACGCGTGCGTCAGCGGTAATGGGTGCTGGCGGCCTGATTTGGCTTTAGAATTGGGAGGCTCGATGGATACGCTAGGTGGAACCGGCAAGCCGGGTTCCTCCTGGAACTCCGGCGTCCACTGCGACTCTCTCAGGCGGGACGAAGCCCGCTATGGTCCTGAGGCTTTAAAACGCTTCGAACTTGGCCGCCGGCGTGAATGCGGTCCGCGATCGGGACGGCATCGTAACCGGCGGTCCAAATACCGGGCGGTCGCGCGCGCTTATTTGCGGGCCGCACAGGCGTACATGTTGATTTCCATGCCAACCGGCACTTCGACGATTTTTGGAGTCTTCCAAGCCATTTCAGATCTCCTCTCGAACGGCACGGCGGATTTGCCGTACCGCAAAAAACGATAGGGTGCCCCCCGAGATAGCGCAAGTAAACTTTCTTGCCGCGATTTGCGCCCGCTCACCGTCGAGCTCCCGCGGCTGGGTGTCGTCACTTGAGCTTGCACTTGGTTTCGGGGCGATCGAGGCCGAGCGTATCCAGCGCCGATACCTGATGGAGGAACCCCTCCTGTGGAGAAACGGATACCGTGTTCCTGCCGTCAAACAGCAGGATCGGTTGCCGCAATTGCAGGTTCCAATCACGCAGCGTCAGCTTTTGACCTTTGAAGGCAGCGACCGAGAATTCCGGGCTTTTGATATAGGCGAGCATCTTGCCCGAATCGCCGGAGCCGGTCCGGACCGCCGCTTCGCCGATCATGCGAACGGCCGTCCAGGCCTGGATGTCCTGCGCTGTCATCGGGCGTTGAAATGCCTTTGCAAAACGGTTCTGCAATTGCACAGCCCCCCATTGATCGAACGCCGCATCCCACGTTGTGGGCACCAGCCCAGCCGAGCCGGCGACCGGACGGGCATCCCAGGTTCGAAACGGCAAATAGCCGGCGAAAACCTCGCTTTCGTCCGCCGCAACGAGCACGTCGTGAGCGGGCAGGCCTTGCGTCACCACCGGCATCTGCCGCTGAATCTCGGCGACTCCGCTGTCGGTGCGCCGCGCGCCGCCGTTGTCCTTGAACTCCCGCTCCTCGAGGATCTTGGCGCCAAAGCGTATCGCGGCATGGCGCAACGCGTCGGCAAACAGCGCATCCTTTTCGTGGGAGCCTTTGAGCAGCACCCACTTGTTCCACTTCTTCCAGATCAAATATTGCGCGAGCGCGTCGGCGAGCATCGACCGCGTGGGTGCAACATGGATGACGTTGGCCCGACAATCCTGCTCGCGCAGGCGCTCGTCCAGTGCGGAAGCATTGATCAACGTCTCACCACGCGCCCGACCGGCGTCTGCAACCTTGAGCAGGCGATCGGCATCGAGGCTGGTCACGATAAACGACGCGCCCTGGTCGGCGAGCGCATTCATTGCCGCGACCGGGTCGTCGCCCTCGCCAAGCAAGCGCTCGATCAGCGTATAGCGCTGATTGAGGAAACGTCCGGTGGCATTGTCGTCTTCGGTCGCCAATTGCGCTCCGGCAAGACCGTCGTTGGCCGCCGGTACATCGATCAGCGATATCCTGATCCTCGATGGCGCCTGGCGAAGGTAGCCGATCTTGATGTCCAGCGGCTGGTCGGACGACAGGCCCGCCCCACTCGAAACGATCAGCGCACAGACAGCGATCAGCAGCCGGAACAACTTGCGTCTCCAATCAGGGGTTCAGACAGGCGCTCTGGCTCGATCACGTAACATCTCGTCCCGGGCCTGCTCTCGAATAGCCCCAATGATCGCGGCCGGCGTCGGCATCCTGGCTCGGTTTCCGTTAGTTTAGCCCGCCTCAAGGTACCCCATTTACCGCGCGGCGCAAAGAATACCGGATCCGGCCGGAGCCTCTGGAGAAATCGACTCGCGATCCCGCATCACATCATTTCCGCAATCTTCTTTTCAGCCGGCGGACCGGGCTTTATGGTCGGGTTTGACCGATCAGAGCCGGACCAAATACCCTGGAGTCGACCACATGCCCGATTTGCGATGGATTGCGGTGCTCGGCCTTGCTTTGGCCGGGTCTTCTCTGTCGGCCAACCCCGCTTCCGCCTTCCTCGCCTATGTTTCCAACGAGAAGGGCAATTCGGTTTCCGTGATCGATACAGACAGGATGGAGGTGGTCGCAACCGTCAAGACCGGACAGCGCCCGCGCGGCATCGAGGTCTCCCGCGACGGCAAACTGGTCTATGTAGCCGTCGGCGACGACGACATCATCCAGGTCATCGATACCAAGAGCCTGACCGTCGTCGGCGAATTGCCCTCCGGTCCGGATCCCGAACAATTCGTTCTCGATCCGGCAGGAAAAATTCTCTACGTCGCCAATGAAAATGACGCGATGGTGACCATCATCGACCTGGAGAAGCGCGCAACCATCGGCGAGGTGTCGGTCGGCATCGAGCCCGAAGGCATGGCGGTCAGCCCGGATTCCAAAACTTTGATATGTACGTCCGAAACGACGAGCATGGTCCATTTCATCGACACCAAAAGCCGCGAGATCGCGGGCAACCTGCTCGTCGGCTCCCGTCCGCGGTTTTCGGCATACAAGGCCGACGGATCGGAGTTATGGGTGACCTCGGAGATCGGCGGCGGCCTCTCCATCATCGATCCGGCAACCCGGCAACTCAAGCAAACCGTCACATTCGAGATTCCGGGTCTCCGATCCGAGGCAATCCAGCCCGTCGGCATCAACATCACCAGAGATGGCAAGCTCGGCTTCATCGATCTCGGACCTGCCAATCGGGTGGCCGTGGTCGACGGCGTCACGCACGCCGTATTGAAATATCTGCTCGTCGGCCAAAGGGTGTGGCACGGTTCGTTTACGCCGGATGAGAAATATCTGCTGGTCGCCAACGGCGTCTCGAACGACGTCTCCGTCATCGACGTCGCCCGCCTGCAGGTCACCAAGTCGATTCAGGTCGGAGAATTACCCTGGGGCGTTGCCTTCGGCCCGAAGTGAGGACGCCGACATTATCTGCCCGGCCCACGGTATCGCCGCAAATTCGCACCGTTTGCCACGCCCGCCAAATCAAATCTTCTGCTTCTTGTTGCCAGGGTAGTCGCAGCTCCACTTCATGGGGCGCCACGCTGGATGTTGACCGATCCACTGGGCGATGTAGGGCTGCGCGGCCATCATGCATTGCTGGATCGACCCGTCCCAGGCGAACTGAAGGTATTTTTCCTCGCAATTGGCAGGATTGGCGATGGCACAGACGGTCAGGATGATCTCAATCAATCTGCCCTCCATTCAAAAATGCTGCTTCTCCATAATACTACGCTCAATTCATCCTGGCGTTTCAAAATTTCGACAAAAACCGCGCGCCCACCATCGGGGAACACGAAATCGACCACGCGGGAACGGGGCGGTTGCCCACACGCCCGGCGCGTTGACGCCGTCGGCCAAGCGTCCTGCCGCATCGCAACCGACAGCCGCGCAGCAGGACAACTGCGAAAATTGCTGGCCTTGACATTCGACGTCAGCGTGCAATCTTTCCGGAATTAGAATGGTTTGCTGGGGCCCTTGGCTTACGCTCCGGACGCGCGACATTGCGCGCGCATTGCACCGTCATCGAGCGGCCTGCCCAACGAAGAGAGGTTTTTCAGAAGGCCGTCGATATTCCAGGCTCAAACAAAAAATTTTGCATGGAGGAACGGTAGATGAAGACACGCGCCGCAGTCGCGTTCGAGGCGAAAAAGCCGCTCGAAATCGTTGAGCTCGATCTGGAGGGTCCCAGGGCCGGTGAAGTCCTTGTCGAGATCAAGGCGACGGGGATTTGCCACACCGATGCCTATACGCTGGACGGGTTCGACAGCGAGGGAATTTTCCCCTCGATCCTCGGCCATGAAGGTGCGGGCATCGTCCGCGAGGTTGGAGCGGGCGTCAGCTCGGTCAAACCGGGCGATCATGTCATTCCGCTCTACACGCCGGAATGCCGCCAGTGCAAAAGCTGCCTCAGCCAGAAGACCAACCTCTGCACCGCGATCCGCGCTACCCAGGGCAAGGGCCTGATGCCCGACGGCACGACGCGCTTCAGCCATAAGGGCCAGCCGATCTTCCACTATATGGGCTGCTCGACCTTTTCGAATTTCACCGTGCTGCCGGAGATTGCGGTGGCGAATATCCGAAAGGACGCGCCGTTCGACAAGAGCTGCTACATCGGCTGCGGCGTGACGACGGGCGTCGGCGCGGTGGTCAACACCGCCAAGGTCACGCCGGGCGCCAACGTGATCGTGTTCGGGCTCGGCGGTATCGGGCTCAACGTCATCCAGGGCGCGCGGATGGTGGGCGCCGACAGGATCGTCGGCGTCGACGTCAATGATTCCAAGGAGGAATGGGGCCGCCGCTTCGGCATGACCCATTTCGTCAATCCCAGGAAGGTCGACGGCGATATCGTCCAGCATCTGGTCGCGCTGACCGATGGCGGCGCCGATTTCACCTTCGACTGCACCGGTAATACCACGGTGATGCGCCAGGCGCTGGAAGCCTGCCATCGCGGCTGGGGCGTATCGGTCGTGATCGGGGTGGCGGAATCCGGCAAGGAGATCGCGACGCGGCCGTTCCAGCTCGTGACCGGCCGGGTCTGGAAAGGCACGGCGTTCGGCGGCGCGCGGGGCCGTACCGACGTGCCGAAGATCGTCGACTGGTACATGAACGGCAAGATTCAGATCGATCCGATGATTACCCACGTCCTCAAGCTTGAGGAGATCAACAAGGGGTTCGATCTGATGCACGAAGGCAAGTCGATTCGTTCGGTCGTCGTGTTCTAAATCGTCGTTTCCAAACCAAAGTCACGTTCCAAGACGTCACGTTCCACGACAAAACCCAAGCACAAGGAGGATTGGCCTATGACTGTTCACATCCATCCATCGGTTGATAATGGAGTTAAGAAAGGTTCGGGCAGTTTTGCCGGCGGAACCCTTGTCTGCAAGTGCAAGGACAAGCCGGTCAAGGTCGGCATCAAGGGCGACGTCGCGCACAATCACGCCTGCGGCTGCACCCGGTGCTGGAAACCCGGCGGGGCGACCTTCTCGGTGGTCGCCGTGGTACCGCGGGATAACGTGACCGTTCTTGAGAACGGCGACAAGCTTCATATCATCGACGCTTCGGCGACGATTCAACGGCACGCCTGCAAGGTATGCGGCACCCACATGTACGGCCGCATCGAGAACAAGGATCATCCGTTCTATGGATTGGACTTCATCCATCCCGAATTGTTCCAGGAAAGCGGCTCCGCCGCCCCCGGATTTGCGGCGTTCGTGTCCTCGGTGATCGAGTCCGGCGTCAACCCGTCCGAGATGGACGGGATCAGGGCGCGTCTCAAGGAACTTGGCCTCGAGCCCTATGACTGCCTGTCGCCGGCCCTGATGGATGCGATCGCCGCGCATGTGGCGAAATCCAAGGCCAAGGCCGCCTGAGCCAAGGTGCTCTCGTCAGTTTCCGCTGGTGGTCACAGCCACCGGCGGAGCTGCCGTTTACGCCGGGCGATCAAGAAAAATCTGGTGTCAGCCAAAGCAACAACGTGGCAGGTTGCGCGCGCTCGCGGGTGGCCGCACCATGCTTGATGAATAGTCTATTTCGTCTGTCTGACGTTAACGCCGCGGCCCATGCCCACACAGTCCTCGTCAGTCTTTAAGCCAGCGGCACGGATGCCGAACGCAGCCAGCTCTTCATCTCTCTCTTCGGTATCACCGGTAACGCCGACGGCTCCAACGACCTCGCCGTCGCTCGCGCGGATCAACAGGCCGCCACCTTCTGGGAAAATCCTGTTATCGGTGGCGTTGAACAGGTACGCATGAACGCCGGCTTCTCCTCGTTGCGAACACGCACAGCGAGGAAGAACGACCGAGTGCGAGCGCTGCGTAGGCCTTTCCAAACGCCATTTCGAAGCGAGCCATTGAGGATCCATCCTCCTTCTGGAACGCTTTCACGACACAGCCTCGTTCCACGACGATTACGCTCAGGTCGATCGAATTCTGAAATATATTCGTGGCTTTCCCGACGCACGGTTCGGACGTCACGATGAATTGACGCAATAGATCAAAAGCAACAACATCGCGGAATGGACAAACCAGCAGCGCTTTTTCCCTCGGCCGACGTGAAAATCGAATCCGAGACGAATGCCTGCTGAACTCCTGGCGTCGAGTTGACAAGCCCGGGTGACTTCGCATGTCGCGTCATCCGCCTGAAAGGCTTTTGCAAATCTCCGCTATTGAAGGAATTGTGAAAAAGCCTCTTCTCAGGGATCGACTGCCAGACGCCTTTGCCGGTGTCATGGACCCGCTCTTCGCCGAGGGGCACGACATCAAGGGAACCCAGGGAACAAAAGCCGGGAACGCAGTATGGACTTCATCGAATTGGACGGCGTCGCGCTACGTTACGAGCTGATCGGCAACGGTAACCGCACGCTGGTGCTCGTGCACGAAATGGGCGGCTCGCTTGAAAGCTGGGACGAGATCGTACCGCGGTTCGCGGGATCTCGCCGCGTATTGCGCTACGATACCCGTGGGGCGGGAATGTCGCAGAAGGTGCGTGGCGAGCTTGGCATCGATACGATGGCCGACGATATTGCCGCGCTGCTCGATGCTCTCGGGATCGCCGGCAAGACGGCGCTTGCCGGTATTGCCGTCGGTGGTGCGATCGCGCTTCATTTCGCCGCCCGATATCCCGAGCGCACAGGCGCGGTTGTGGTCGGCAGCCCGGCCACTGGTATCGCGCCGGATCGGCGCTCTGCGGCGCTTGAACGCGCCGCAGAGATCGAGACCGCCGGTATGGCATTCGCTGTCGAGAATTCGATGCTGAACGGTTATGCCCCGGAGCTTCGCGGCGATCTCAACCGCTTTGAGCGATTCCGGGCACGCTGGCTCGGCAACGATCCCGTGAGCTATGCGGCGATCTGGCGAATGCTGGCGGGTATGGACATGCAGGATGAACTGGCCGGGCTTCGCTGTCCGGTGCTCGTGATCGGCGCCAGCCTGGATCGGGTGCGGCCGCCGCCGCTCGCGGAAGCAGTGGCGAAAGCGATCCCCGGCGCACGTTACGTCGAAGTCCGCACCGGGCACTATATGGCGGCGCAAACGCCCGATCTGATCTCCGATTGCATCGATGAATTTCTGAGGACGGTCGGCGCCTGATAGAACCCGACCATCCCTCCACCGCACCAAGGGTTTTTCAAATGATTCCACGGCCAGCACAGCAGATCCCGGGCGTGTACCATCGCAAGATCGGAGACATCGTC
>JBAVEE010000017.1:0-6907 GCA_049587575.1 Bradyrhizobium sp. | reverse complement strand
ATTCTGAACAGGGTTTTCGAACCCTTCTTCACCACCAAGGACGTCGACAAGGGGACCGGCCTCGGACTCAGCATGGTCTACGGATTCGTCAAGCAGTCCAATGGACATATCAAGATTTATAGCGAAGAAGGCCATGGCACGACGATAAGGATTTATCTGCCCCGGGCGGCAGGCGTCGGCGAGCCCGCCGAGGCGGCGAGCCCCCCGGTCCTCGAAGGCGGCCATGAGACCATCCTGGTTGTCGAGGACGACAATCTGGTACGGACGTTCGTGGTCAGCCAGATTCAGAGCCTGGGATATCTTACGCTGGCGGCGGTCAATGCGGCAGAAGCTATGGCTGCTATCGACGGTCCCCAGGCAATCGATCTCCTGTTCACCGATATAATCATGCCGGGTTCGATGAACGGCCGCCAGCTCGCCGCCGCGGCTCTAAAGCGCAGGGCCGCGCTGAAAATATTGTACACCTCCGGTTATTCGAATGAAGCCATCATCCACCACGGCCAACTAGATGCCGGCGTGTTGCTGCTTGCCAAGCCGTATCGCAAGTCGGATCTTGCTCGAATGATAAGGACAGCGCTGACTGCCTGATCTGGTGTAGGCGGCAGATGGATGAAATGGCAGCTACGATGATGGCTCCCGTCAAACCCGGCGTGAAAATTTCCCCACCGAATGGCCCCGTCATCGAGACCGAGCATCTCATATTGCGGAGATGGCAGGAATCCGACATCGGCGCGACCGTTGAAGGCGAAGTCGAACTGCTCGGCCATATCACGGATCTGTGGGTGACGCGCCGCGAAGTCTGGACGGCGCAACCCAAACCGTAAATTTTCGCGTCCTATTGCCGGCCCAGATGGGTCGCCTTCTCGACGCGATCGAACTGCTCCAGTGAGAGAATCGCGTCGGCAAGCTGATCGGCGCGGCCGTTGAGCACCGGGCGGGCCAGGGTAAGGAATTTCTGCGCCATCGCCTTCGCGTCCGGAAATGAATTCGGCTCGCCGGAGGGATCGGCATGGATCCGCTCGTGCACGCCGTCGTCGGTGGTGATGCTGACGCGCGCGCCAAAGGGATGGCTGCGGCCGGTCTCGAGGCGATCGTCCTGCACGACGTCGAACTTGTCCGCCAGCGCGTCGACCGCGGGCTCGCCAAGCCGCTGGTAATCGTCCCAGCCGAAACGGCCCTGATCGAGCGCCACGGCGCCGGTGAAGAACATCGAGAACTGCCCGCCGACGACCGAGGTCGGATGCCGCTTGGTGGCGGCGTCGCCCGTCAGCGTGATGCCGTTGCGATGCAGCCCGATTTCGACGCGCCTGACCTGATCCGGCGTCAGATTGTGTTCCCGGCGCATCGCGATCAGCGCATCCAGGGCGGCATGAGTGTAGCGGCAACTTGGATAGGGCTTTACGCCGATCTTCATCGTCTCGTAGATTTGGCCGAGCCCGGCAACGGCCTTGTCCGGGTGGGCGTTGTCGCTGTAGCCGACCAGCAGGCCATGCTTGCCCTCGACCGACTCGATCGCGCCGACGAAACCGTTGCGCGCCAGGGTCGCGGCAATCACGCCGTTCATCGCAGCCGCACCGACCTGGTAGCGCTTGTTCCAGGCGCCATTGACCAGAAACTGCAGCGAGCCCGCGGCCTGACTGCCCGAGACGCCGAAGGCCGCTATGATCTGCGCTTTCGACAGACCGAAAAGTTTCGCCGCGGCCGCCGCCGCGCCATAGGTGCCTGCGGTGGCGGTGGGGTGAAAACCGCGGGCGTAATGCGAGGTAGGATCGAGCGCATTGCCGAGCCGGCAGCATACCTCATAGCCGGCAACGATCGCCGTAAGCACGTCGCGGCCCGAGGCGCCGACCAGTTCACCGATCGCGAATGCGGCCGGCACCACCGGCGCGCTCGCATGCAGCGAGGAATCCGCGTGGGTGTCGTCGAAATCAAGCGAGTGGCCGAGCGCGCCGTTGAGCAGTGCGGCGACCGCCGGCGTCCAGGTTTTTGCGTCGCCGAACACGGTGGATTCGCCGCTTCCGTCAAGCGCCAGCGCCTCGAGCATTTTCAACAGCGAGGGAGTGGATTCCGCGTCACGCCGCGCCCGGATCGCGCTGCCAAGAAAATCCAGCGTCAGCGCCTTGGCGCGCTCGCGCACTTCGCCCGGGATATCCTGGTATTTCAGATCGGCCACATAGGCGGCGAGCGTTGCGGTTTCATCGGCCATGTTGTTTCCTCGCTGTTATCATGCAGGGTAGGCGGCCTGATTTGCGGTTTCAAGCCGCCGGCGCGAGACGGGCAGCAGTCATGCTCAAATTGGTTTATAATCGACAGTTCTGCAGATTCCGGAAGGGGCCGAATGATCGCATTGCTGAAATCGCTGTCCGACCTGATCCGGGCCCGGAAGGTGCAACTGGCGCTCGCCTTCCGAATCACGCTGGCGGCCGCACTTGCCTACGCGATCGCGGCCGCATTCCATTTGATGCTGCCGCTATGGGCCGTGTTGACCGCGATGATCGTCACCCAGATGAGCGTCGGCCGGTCGTTGAAGGCGACCCGCGATTACATGCTTGGGACCGTGGGAGGCGCGATCTATGGCGGCGCCATCGCGGTATTCATTCCGTATTCCGGGGAGGCCGGACTACTTGCGATGCTGGTGCTCGCGGTCGCACCGCTGGCTTTCGTCGCCGCCATCAATCCCAGCCTCAACGCGGCCACCGTCACCGCCGTGATCGTGCTGCTGGTCCCGACCATTAGCCACGCCAATCCCCTCGGCTCCGCGATCGACCGCGTCATGGAAGTGACGGTCGGGGCGTTCACCGGGCTTCTGGTGTCTTTCTTCGTGCTGCCGTCGCGGGCGCACAGCCAGATCCGCGTCTGCGCCGCGCGGACGCTGGAGCTGATCGCTGCCGCCTTCAGCGAATTGCTGGCGGGCCTGACGCGTGGTCTCGACAACGACGCCTTGCACCGGATTCAGGACGGCATCGGCAAGGCGCTGGTCGAGTTGAATGCCCTGGGCGCGGAAGCGGAGCGCGAGCGCGCGGCGCATCTGTCGACGGGGCCGGACACCGGGCCGCTGCTCCGCACCACGATGCGGCTGCGCCACGACCTGGTGATGATCGGGCGCGCGAGCGTGGCGCCGCTGCCGTCGGGTTTGCAGGCGCGGCTCGCGGGTCCGCTGGCCGAAATCAATGATGCGATCGTCACCTATCTGCGCAGCGTTGCCGCAGCATTGCGGGTTCGCGCCGCCCGTCCGCCATCCTCGCCGATCGACGCTGCGCTGCATCTCTATGCCGCCGAAGTCGCCGCAGTCCGCGGCGAGGGGCTGACGCGCGGCCTGCCCGGCGACGTCGTCGAGCGCTTTTTCGCAATGGGATTTGTGCTGGAGCAGATGCGGCAGAACCTGAAGGACCTGGAGCGCTGCGTCACCGAATGGTCTGAAACGCCGTCTCGGCGCGCCTGAAAATCCCGGCAAGCGTACCGCGAGCGGAGCGCGGGACGAAGCCTTCCGGCTCCGCCCAATATTGCCGCGTTCAGGCGGCCCGCACCGAATTCAGGAACTTGCTGAGTTCAAGCTTCAGGCGACTGCTCTCGCTGGACAGCGATTGCGCCGCCGACAGCACCTGCGAGGAGGCCGACCCGGTCTCGCTGGCGCCGAGCTGCACATCGCCGATATTGGAGGAAACTTGCATGGTGCCTTGCGCCGCCTGCTGAACATTGCGGGAGATTTCCTGCGTCGCCGCACCCTGTTCTTCCACGGCGGACGCGATGGTGGAGGCGATCTCCGACATTTTGCCGATGGTTTCGCCGATCTCCTTGATGGCCGCGACCGACTCGCCCGTGGCGGCCTGAATGCTGGCGATCTGCTGGCTGATCTCGCCGGTCGCCTTGGCGGTTTGTTCGGCCAAAAGCTTGACCTCGGACGCCACCACGGCGAAGCCTCGGCCCGCGTCGCCGGCGCGTGCCGCCTCGATGGTGGCGTTGAGGGCCAGCAAGTTGGTCTGCCCGGCAATGGTATTGATCAGCTCGACGACGTCGCCGATGCGGCTCGCCGCCTTCGCGAGTTCGCTGACGCGGTCGTTGGTCTTCTGGGCCTGGGTTACCGCGTCGCCGGCGATGCGGGCGGAGCCTTGCACCTGACGGCTGATCTCGGTGACCGAGGAGGTCAGCTCCTCGGTCGCGGACGCCACCGACTGCACGTTGGAGGAAGCGTCGTTCGAGGCGGCCGCCACCGTTGTGGCCAGTTGCCGCGAACGCTCGGCGCTCGACGTCAGCGTGCTGGCGGACAGTTCGAGGTCGGTCGCCGCGGAGGAGACGGTCTCGATGATTTCGCCGACCGCACCCTCAAAATCGTCCGCCAGCTTGTGCATATCCAGTTTGCGCTGCTCGGCGGCGCGCGTCTTCAGGTCTTCCTGCTCGGCGCGCAGGTGCTCGCCTTCCGCCATGCTGTCGCGGAATATCCTGACCGTGCGAGCCATCTGGCCGACCTCGTCGCCGCGCTCCGCCTCGGGGAGTTCGATGGCGAGATTGCCGTCGGCCAGCGCTTGCATCCTGGTTCCGACGCCGCGGATGCTCGCGCTCACGCCCCAGCCGACCAGCGCGATGAGGCCGATCGCAGGCAGTGCGAGCACCGCAACGATGCCGATGAGCTTCCACAGCATCGCCATGAAATCGGCGCGGATATCTTCGATGAATACCCCGGTGCTGATGAAGATGTTCCAGGGCGCGAAGGCCTTCACATAGGACAGCTTCACCGCCGTCGTGGGACCGTCCGGCCGCAGCGGCCAGTCATAGGCGTAGGTGCCTTCGTTCTGGGTCTTGGCGATCCGAACCATTTCCGGGATGACCAAAACCCCATTCGCATCCTTGATGCCGGAGACGTCTTTCCCCATCAGCTTGGGATTGGGATGGGCGAAGCCCACCATATCGTAGCTATGGGCGAACAGATATTCTTGCCCCGAATAATGGATCGCGAGCAACGCCTCCTTGAAGCGTGCCTGCGCTTCCTCGCGCGTGATCTTGCCGGCAGCGGCGTCGGCCTCGAACTTGACCGCCAGGCTGTGCCCCGCTTCCACCAGCGCCCGCAATGTGTTGACCCGGTCCTGGTACATTCGCTGATAGCTGAACCAGAGTGCCGAGCCAGCGATGCAGCAAATCGCGATCGTGGTGGCGAGGACCAGGCTGAACAGCTTGCTCCGAATTGATAAATTTTTCAGCAACGTGCTTTCCCTTCGCCGGTGAACTCCCTCGCGACGACACGCCTGTCGGGAATTCAAATCCGGTTCAGCCTAGCCAGTGCCACCTTACGATTGGGTTACCTGAATTTGGCGCCGCTTGAGGGGCCATCCATCCACGATGCAGAAATATGGATGTTTTCCGTGTGGCCCGCGTCCGGCAGGCCTTTTCTCGCCAGCCGCCGGCGCGACCAACGTCGCTGTTCGGGTGAATGCGGCTCGGCACGCTCGCGCCGTGTCTGGCTTCGACACCGGACAGGTGCCTCACACGTCCACGTTGGCGCTGAGCGAATTATCCTGGATGAATTCCCGGCGCGGTTCGACCACATCGCCCATCAGCTTGGTGAAGATGTCGTCGGCCTCGTCGACCTCCTTGATCTTCACCTGCAGCAGCGAGCGCTCATTGGTGTCGAGCGTGGTTTCCCAGAGCTGGCTCGGGTTCATCTCGCCGAGGCCTTTGTAGCGTTGCAGCTTGACGCCCTCGCGCCCGGCGTCGGTCACCGCCTCGAACAGGCTGACCGGCCCGTGAATCACGGTCTCGGTGTCCTTCCGGCGCAACAGGCCGGGGCGCGGATAGGCTTCCTGCAGCCTAGCGGCGTATTCATCGAGCTTGCGCGCGTCGGCGGAGCCGAGCAACGCGTCGTCGATCATGGCGACGTCCTTGACGCCGCGCACCGTGCGCTCGAACTGGAAGCCCTCGCCTTCGATGAAGCGGCCGGTCCAGCCGCGCTCGACCTCATCTGCCAGCGCATCGAGCCGTCGCGCGATATAACCTGCGGCGGCGTTGGCGGTGGTGACGTCGCCGACGATGTTCGGGCTCAGCACGCCGGCAATCGCCGCCTGCTCGATCACCTTGCGGTTATAGCGGCTGTGCAGATTGTGCAATGTGCCGCGAATGATTCGGGCGTCCTCCACCAACGCCTGCAGATCGCGGCCCTTGCGGTCCTCGCCCGACGCCAGCTTGAAGACGCAGTCGTCGAGGCCGGTATTGATCAGGTAATCCTCCAGCGCGCGCTCGTCCTTCAGGTATTGCTCGGATTTGCCGCGATTCACCTTGTAGAGCGGCGGTTGCGCGATATAGAGGAAGCCGCCCTCGATCAGCGCCGGCATCTGGCGGAAGAAAAAGGTCAAAAGCAGCGTGCGTATATGCGCGCCGTCGACGTCGGCGTCGGTCATCAGAATGACCTTGTGATAGCGCAGCTTTGACAGGTCGAAATCGTCGCGGCCGATGCCGGTTCCCAATGCCGTGATCAGCGTACCGATCTGCTCGGAGCCCAGCATCTTGTCGAAGCGCGCGCGCTCGACATTGAGAATCTTGCCGCGCAGCGGCAGCACCGCCTGGAATTCGCGGTTGCGGCCCTGCTTGGCGCTGCCACCGGCACTGTCTCCCTCGACGATGAACAGTTCGGATTTCGCGGGATCGCGTTCCTGGCAGTCGGAGAGCTTGCCCGGCAGCGAAGCGATGTCGAGCGCCCCCTTGCGCCGCGTCAGCTCGCGCGCCTTGCGCGCTGCCTCACGGGCCGCGGCGGCTTCCACCACCTTGCCGACGATGACCTTGGCTTCTGCGGGATGTTCCTCGAACCACGCCGCCAGCGCCTCGTTCAGGACATTCTCGACCACCGGGCGCACTTCCGAGGACACCAGCTTGTCCTTGGTCTGCGAGGAAAATTTCGGATCGGGCACTTTCACCGAAA
>JBAVEE010000016.1:0-3570 GCA_049587575.1 Bradyrhizobium sp. | reverse complement strand
CGGTTAGCCCTTGCGGATCGCTCTTGTAGGATTCCGAGATGGTGGTAAAGCCCCTGACGTCGGAGAACATGATGGTCATCTCGCGCTCTTCGCCGCCGAGCCTGAGCTTTTCCGGCGACTGCGCGAGTTGCTCGACCAGGGCAGGCGACAAATACTGGCCGAACGCGGAGCGGATCTGCCGGCGCTGCGCCTGTTCCCTGACGAAGCTGGTGAAAATCAGGGTCAGGTAGATCACCGTGGTCGACAGCAGGGGATAGGTAAAATCGATCAGCAGCCGGTGCTGGGTGTAGAAATACCAGGACGCTCCGACCAGCAACGTTGCAAACAGCGCGCCGACGGCGACAAGGGTGACCGGTCCGAACTGCGGCGCGAACGCAATTACCAGAATTCCAAGAATTATTGCCGCACCGAATTCGAGCAGAGGGCCATAAGGCGGCTGCGACAGCAGCGATTTGGTCAGTGCGGCTTCGAGCACCTGAGCATGGATCTCGACCCCCGGCATCGCCGCCGACACCGGCGTTGTCTTGATGTCGTTAAGCCCGACCGCGGAGGTGCCGATCAGCACCAGCTTGCGTGCAATCTTCTCAGGCGCGACGCGTCCTTCGAGAACGTCAACCGCCGGGACATAGAGCGAAGGATCGTAGCGCGCAAAATGTACCCAAAGCTGACCGTTGCGATCGGTCGGGACCTCCAAACCCCTGACCGCCACGCTCTTGATCCCCGCGGCGTCCGATTTGATGAAGATGGTATCGGTGCCAGTCGCCAATCGCAGCATTTCGAAGCTCAATGACGGCATCGTCGCACCCTGCGCCAGCATGACCATCGGTACCCGCCGCACGATGCCGTCACGTTCGGGATTGATCGTCAGCAGGCCGCGCCCGCCGGCGGCCTTCTCCAGAACCGGCGTGTTGCGCAGCAGGCCCGGAAAGTCGAACATGAAGCGCTGGGGGTCTCCGCCCAGCATCGCCAACCCGGTCACCGGAAGCGTCTTGTCGAATTCGGCGACCTCCTGGGGAAGCCCGGATTCGCCCAGCACGACGCGCGAATGCCGCATCGCATCGGCAAAAATCTGATCGTTGCTCGGCAGCGCCCGCAACTTGGTCCTGGTGTCTTCATCCAGATTGCGGAAGGTGTCGGCAGCCGCATCCGGATTGAGCCGGTCGGGTTCCGAAAAGATGACGTCGAAGGCGATCACGACGGCGCCGAGCTTCGTCAGACTGGTAACGAGATCGGCGATCCGCGTCCGCGGCCATGGCCATTGGCCGAGCTTCGCCAGGCTCTTTTCGTCGATGTCGACGATAGTGACCGGCCGTACCGTCTTCACGCGGGGATCGAAGCGCTGGAAAGAATCGAAGGTCCTGACACGAAGCTCCTCGATCGGCGCGAAATCGGCGACCCGCAGGGCCGCGACGCCAATCAGCAGTGCAAGGCACAATAGCCTCGCATAGCCGAACTTCCGCCCGAACCAGCGTCGCAATATCCAGAGCCGCTTCATGCCGCGTGCATATCAGGTTGGAGCAATTTGATCAGGTCCGCGACCAGTCCGCGCTGGGGGCATTTCAAATCCGGTAGATTCCGCAAAATGACAGCTTCGCAACTCGAATAAGCCATTCATCTTGGCCTTGCGCGCCAGGTCGTGCAAACTGTTTTTTGCTGCAGGCGGCTGAACGCGGAGACGACGATGACGGAAATTGCCGGCGGAGCGGTTGCACGCCCCCTCGTCCCGCATGAGTCCATCCGCGCGCTGCTTCGGGCGGGCCGAAACGACGAGGCGATCGTCCGGCTGTGCGCGATCAGTATCACCCAGCCGAATGACGTCGTGGCCAGGGAGTTGCTTTTTGACGCGTTTTTCCAGAAACGCGACTGGGCGCCCGCGCTGGTCCTGGCCGAAGAGCTCGCACGACAGCAACCCGGCGTTGCCCGGCTGGAGAAGGCCCTGATCGCGACGCTTTCCAACATGAAGCGCTACGATGAGACCATCGTGCAGGCTAGCCGGTATATCGAGCGGCACGGCGAAGACCTGACCATGCTCGATGCGCTCAAGGTGGCCTGCTTCTACACCGCAAAGCTCGATGAGGCGGTTCGTCATGGCCAACGCGCGCTCGATCTGCGGGACGCCGAGGCCTGCCGGACCCCCCCGCCGCGTCCCATGACCGAGCCGGGCGGCCCGCCTAAGGGGCAAGATGTCATTTCGTTTTCGCTGTGGGGCACCGCGCCGTTTTATGCCTACGGCGCCATGATCAATCTGGTGCTGGCGCGCACGAACTATCCGGGCTGGAGCTGCCGCTTTTACATTGCCGCCGACGTCCCGGCGCCGTGCGTCGCCTTCCTGCGCGACAACGGCGCGGAGTTGCGGAATATCGAGGATGAATATCCCGGCGTCGGCCTCTTCCAGCGCTTCCTGGTCATGAACGACCCGACGGTCGGCCGCTTCCTGGTGCGGGACTGCGACGCACGGCTCTCGCCGGCCGAGGCCGATCTGGTCCGGCAATGGATCGAGAGCGATTACCCCTTTCACGCCCTGCGCGACCACGTGCTGCACAACGAGCTGATGATCGGCTGCACCTGGGCCGGCCGAACCGACTGCGGCATCGATATCGTGGAACTGATGAAGCGCTATTTCAGCTTGACCTCGGGACCTACCGCCCGATACGGGCACGACCAGCGCATGCTCGGCCTGATGCTGTGGCCGCTGATCCGCAATCGTTGTCTGGTCCACGACAAGTATTACCGTCTGCCCGGCGTCAATACCGTCCCGCTGCGCGACCCCAACAGTCACTTCGGCGCCGGGCACCAGAACATCGATGCCGTGCTTGAAGAGGTCGACCGTCTCGGAATTCCGCGGTTGTCATAACCACCGTGCCCCATGGCCTCGTGGTTCTCCCGGCGATGCCAACGGGACGCGCGAATGCGCGCCCGATGACGGGCTCCGCGCGGCCCGATGATGAACTCCGCAAGCTTCTCGAAGGATGAAGCCGCCGAACCGGAAGATGCCCTAAACGACGTGGAAGTCGGAAACGTGCAGTTGCGCCTTGAGGACGCCGCTCAGGGTGATGGTGTCGTGGGCATCGAGAGCGACGACCGTGTTGCCGTGGCCGTCGTCCAGCGTCGCGTTCATGGCCGCCTGCGCGCTGGCGAAAATCGTGCCGCTGAACTGCAGCGTATCGGTCGTCGGATGGAAATTCGCCACCGTATCGTGGCCGACCCCGGCGAAGTTGAAAACAAAGGTGTCGTCGCTGGCGGCAAGCCCGCTCAACGTCTGGTTCGGCGCGGTCGCGACGATGGTGCTGCTCGCCGCCGGGCCGGGATCGTGCATGATGACGGGGCCAATGCCTGGGCCGGGATCATTCACGACCACAGGACCGATGCTCTGGCTGGTGGCGGGTGGATCCACGATATTGACGCCGCCATTGTGGTCGTCCGAAACGTTCCAGGTGGAGTGCGAGAGATCTCCCACCAGTTTGAACGTTTCGGTCTGGCTGACCGAGGAATCCGTCACCGTCAGTGTCGTCGTGTTGGCGGTGGCATTGTAGTTGCCGGTCACCGCCGTTGTCGTCGCCGCGTTGAACC
>JBAVEE010000015.1:0-11455 GCA_049587575.1 Bradyrhizobium sp. | reverse complement strand
GGGAAAAACTGACGGCCCGCTCCGAACCGTCAGGCGCGGCGAATGAAAAAGTCCCCTCCGCCCGGTCCGAACCGACCACTCTTCCGGCGACCGTGGACAACATCGGAAGCGCAGTCAGCGGGCGGCCGACCATGTCGGCCTGATCCGTGGGCGCCGCCAGCACGATTCCGGCGCTGTCGACCAGAACCGCCGAGATACCCGGCCGGCTGCCAAGATTACCGACGAACTGCGATACCCAGTCGAGATCGATGCCGGCGACGATAACGGAATCCGCCTGCTCATCGATGGCGGATACCGGATAGGCCGCCATCATGATCGGCTTGTGGTCGGATTTGGCAAACAGGAAGTCGCTGAAAACGAAGTCGTGGGCTTGCTGTGCCTTCCGGAAAAAGGCGCGATCGCTCAAATCGAGTCCCACCATGATGTTCAGCGCCGAGCATTGCACCCGACCGTCCTTGCCGACGATCATCAACCTGCGAATCCACGGCAGCTTGGTCGGAAGGCCCTCGCGCAAGGTATTGCAGCTGCGCCCGTCACCTCCCGCCGAGGCGTGGATATAGGCCGTCGACTCCATGATCATCTCAACCGAGGAGATCACTTCTCGCAGCGTGCCTGCGCTGTGCTGCGCAAGGTCCTTCAATTCGAGGGAGACCGCCGCAACCTGCCTGGCGCGAGTTTCCTCGAGCGAGCGGGCGCGTTCCAGCATCAACGGCGCCACCAAGATCACCGCCAGCAACGCCAGCCGCGCTCGGATTCCGAGAAGCTTCTTGAGTTTGGCTCGTTTGCGGTTGAGACTGACGCCTGACATCCTGGTCCCCCGACCCCGTATGCAATGTAGAAGAAAGGGTTCAAGGAGCCTTTCTCCAATTCGGTAAAATTGGAACTATTCCTTAAAATTGCGAATCGGCAGCTGACATGACGTCCGAAAACCCTTCTTCGCTAACCGCGCATTTACCAACCGGGCTTTCCGCGGTGGAACAAGAGATCGCGCGCGCGTGCAAGGAGGCGCGCCGCGATCGATCGACGGTCACGCTGGTCGCCGTCTCGAAGACCTTCGATGCCGATGCGATTGCACCGGTGATCGAGGCCGGACAACGCGTATTCGGCGAGAATCGCGTTCAGGAGGCCAAGGCAAAATGGCCAGGGTTAATGTCGGCTTACCCCGGCATCGCCCTGCATCTCGTCGGGCCGCTGCAATCCAACAAGGCAAGGGAGGCGGTGGCGCTGTTCGACGCGATCCATTCGGTCGACCGCCCGAGTATTTGCGAAGCCTTGGCCAAGGAATTCGTTTCTCAAGACCGGCGGCCGCAATTGTTCGTCCAGCTCAACACCGGCGAGGAGCCGCAAAAGGCCGGCGTCGCGCCATCAGAGGCGGACGGTTTTATCGCGAGCTGCCGCGAGAAATACCGGCTGCCGATCTCCGGGTTGATGTGCATTCCGCCGGTCGACGACGCGCCGGCGCCGCACTTCGCGCTGACCGCGAAGATCGCCGCGCGCAATGGCCTGAACAATCTGTCGATGGGCATGAGCGCCGACTTCGCGATCGCGATTGCGTTCGGCGCCACCCATGTGCGCATCGGCTCGGCGATTTTCGGGAAGCGGTGAACTGTCTTGTCCGCACTTCCCGTCTACGTCATTGCAATGACTTGGACTGAATTGGACTTGAAACTGGCGCGCCTTATCCAATCACGATCCTGGTCTGCGGTCCGAGCCGCCGTAGCAGTCGCAGCATCGCCGATTTGGTCATTGAAACGCAGCCCGCCGTCGGGGAAAAATCCTGACGCGCCAGATGCAGAAATACCGCGCTGCCGAGGCCGGCGACGCGCGGACAGGTGTTGTGATCGATCTCGATAATGAAGTCGTAGAGGTGGTCGTCGCGCCTCAGCCGGTCGCCGCCGTGGTCCCGATCCAGTCGGATCGGCTGGTTGTAATGACGGCTATGGAGGTCTTCGCACCAGGCGTCCTCAGGACGGATGGCGCGAACCGGCAGCAACGTAAGCGGCCGCGGGTGACGGTCGGCCCGCCACCATAACCGCCGCGGCCGAAAGGTGCCTTTCGGGGTCCCGCCGTCGCCCTCGCGCTTGTTGGCGACGATGCCGCCGCGCCCAAGTGCGACCGGGATCGTCTGACTGCCGGCCGTGAGCCAGCCCCGGCAGGGATCGCCGGCGGCGGGGCGAATCCGCATCACGGAGAGCGGCCGATCACGCAAATTTGTGGGGTAAGCCCTTGAAATACCGGAATTTTCCATGCGACTGGGGGGTCTCCTCATGGCTTGGCCGCCTGCCTTAGCCCATTCCGCGGCATTACGAGACATTCATCCAAATGCCTGCGAATTCTGGCGTAGACTGCGTCCCGGCTTGTGAATCTGTAACAATTTCCTACGTCAACACGAACACCACCTGACGAACCCTGTGACTTTGCCAACCAAGTCCCGGCCCAAGCCGCTTCGGCATGCGCCGCCGCCCCCCAGAGGATTGTACCCATGGCCAACGCCCGCAAGATTCTGATCGTGGATGACGATACCGATCTGCGCGATACGCTGGTGGAGCAATTATCGCTACATGACGAATTCGAGGCCTCAGCCGTCGACACCGGTGCCAAGGGCGCTACCGCCGCCAAGGCCGACGCCCCCGATCTCGTGCTGATGGATGTCGGGTTGCCGGATACCGACGGCCGTGAAGTGGTGCGTTCCTTACGCAAGGGCGGCTTCAAGGCTCCGATTATCATGCTGACCGGGCACGATACCGATTCGGACACCATTTTGGGCCTTGAATCCGGCGCCAACGATTATGTGGCAAAACCGTTCCGCTTCGCGGTGCTGCTGGCGCGGATCCGGGCGCAGCTCCGTCAGCATGAAGCCAGCGAAGATGCGGTGTTTTCGGTCGGTCCGTATAGTTTCCGGCCCGGCTCCAAGATGCTGACCGGCGCCAATGCCAGGAAAGTGCGCCTGACCGAAAAGGAAACCGCGATCCTGCGGTTCCTGTATCGCGCCGGCCAGCTGCCGGTATCGCGCGAGACGCTGCTGCAGGAAGTCTGGGGCTATAATTCGGGGGTCACCACGCACACGCTGGAAACCCATATTTATCGGCTGCGTCAAAAGATCGAGAAAGACGCCGCCAATCCCGAGATATTGGTGACGGAAGCCGGTGGCTACAAGCTGGTGCCGTGATACGATTCGTTCGACGATTCGTATTCGCGCAACTGGTTTTCCATGTCGATCGAAGATGATGTTGCCCTGCTCGAGCGTGTCCCGACATTACGCCTGTTGGGAATGGCGGCGTTGCGCATGCTGGCGATCGGTTCCGAGCAACGTGATGTCGCGCGCGGCGACACGCTCTTCAATGCAGGCGATGATGCCGATGCCGGATTTGTCGTCCAGCGCGGCTCGTTTCGCATCGAAGACGGCGGTGGTGCCGCGATCGTCGCCGGCCCAGGTGCATTGATAGGCGAGCTCGCGCTCATCACCGCGATGCAGCGGCCCTCCAGCGCGATTGCGCTGGAACATTCATCGGTGATCCGGGTTGCGCGCAGCCTGTTTCAACGCGTGCTGGAAAGCGATCCCGCCGCGGCGCGTCGGCTACGCGACGAATTCGCCAACCGCACCAGCCAGATCGCCAGCGATATCCTGATGGCGGGCGCGAAGCTGAGTATTTAGCCAAGCGTCGTCCCGATTCTCGCGGGCATGATCGGCAAAAAAATTCACACCTCGAGCGTCACCGTCACCGGAACGTGGTCGGACGGCCGCTCCCAGCCGCGGGCGTCGCGCATAATCCGGAAATCGCTGACCCCGTCCCTGAGCGCGCGCGATACCCAGATGTGATCGAGCCTTCGGCCCCGATTCCCCACCGTCCAGTCGGCGGCGCGGTAGCTCCACCAAGTATAGACCTTTTCAGATAGCGGGATGCGGTCGCGCGCGACGTCGATCCACTCGCCCTGTGCCTGCGCCGCCAGGAGCTTCTCGCATTCGACCGGGGTGTGCGACACGACTTTCAACAATTGCTTATGCGACCAGACGTCGTTGTCATGGGGCGCCACATTGAGATCGCCGACCAGGATATGGCGATCGTCGCCGCGCGGATGCAGCGGCTCGCATGCCTTCATCTCGTCGAGAAAACGGAGCTTGTGCTCGAACTTTGGATTGAGCGCGGGATCCGGAATATCGCCGCCGGCCGGGACGTAGAAATTATGCAGCACCAGGGGCTTTGACAGCTGCGCCCTGTCACCGAACTCGACCGAGATATGACGCGAATCGATCTTGTCACAGAAGGTGCGAATGTCGGTCTTCTCGAACGGCAGTTTCGAGATCACGGCGACGCCGTGATAGCCCTTCTGCCCGTTGAGCGCGATGTGTTCATAGCCGAGACGCCTGAAGCGCTTCAGCGGGAATGCATCGTCGATGCATTTGGTTTCCTGCAGGCACAGCACATCCGGCCGTGCCGACTTGATGAATTTCGCGACGAGATCGATGCGCAGGCGCACCGAATTGATATTCCAGGTTGTCAGGGAAAGGTGCATGGGAACCGGCATACGAGAAGACGTGTGGTGATGACGCACGTCTTCGTCCCGCAATCAAGAATGATTTTCCGAAGGGACCCGGAGGGCCGCGTCGATGAAAGGCTGAAACCGGCTCTTCCCGAAGGACCGCGCTCAGATCGCCTGATCAGACCTCAACCCGGCGGTATCGAATGGTCGGTGAAATCGATCTTGAACATGGCAGGATCGAGCTTCCTGGAGGTATCCAGATTGTAGACGGCGACCGTGGTGTCATAGCCTTGCGGATCGGTCACCGTCCACTGCTTGAGCTGGCCGTCCTTGGCGCCGACCATCAGCATCAAGCGGCTGGTGCCGATCAGCATCTGTTTTTCCTCGATGGTGACGCTGATGAAAAGGTCATCGGCCGTCACGCTCACGACATTGGTGTCTTTCAGAAGGTCGATGCGATCCGACAGCAGATATCGCAGCGGCGTCTGCGACAGCGGATAGAGGTCCTGGGTCGAAAGGTTGCGGTCGCGCACCGCCAGCATCGATCCGTCGGCGATAATCGCGACCGAGCTCGGCGGGTCATATTCGAAACGCACCTTGCCGGGCTTCTGGATATAGAATTCGCCCTTGGTCTTGCTGCCGTCGGGACCGACCTGAACAAAATTTCCGGATACCGTCTGCAGCGACGACAGATAGGAGCTCACCTTGGCGGCTTGCGCCTTTTGATTGGCATCGAAGGTCGCAAAAAAATTGGCGGGAACATTGCGGTGCGGATCGGGAATCACGGGATTGGGCGCTGGCGCCTGCATTGCGCCGGTCGTCATCGGCCCCTTCTGCCCGTCCGACGCGCTCGTCTGCGTGTCGCGGCCCTTCGGCGCGGGCTTGGGAATCGGAACGGTCTGCGCGCGGGACGGTGTCGCAAGGCCGCTGATTGACGCCGCGATCAGCAGCGCCAAGGCAGTACGCGTGGCGCGGAATGGTTCGGTCATTCGAGGTTTCTGATTTCTGGTCAACGCATCGTCCTGCCCGGCCCGCGGCCCTTTTATCGTGCTTTGCACAAAAGGAGATATTCTTTTTCCGTGAAGAGATAATCGCGATCCCCGCGGTTCCCAGGCGCGATGGACCGCTCAAAAGCGGTTTTCCTCTTCTTCTTCGACCAGAATTTCGCGCTTTCCGGCATGGTTGGGCTGCCCGACGATGCCCTCAAGTTCCATCCGCTCCATCAGCGACGCGGCGCGATTATATCCGATCTGCAGCCGGCGCTGAATATAGCTGGTCGAGGCCTTGCGGTCGCGCTTGACGATCGCCACCGCCTGCGTGAACAGGTCGCCGCCGCCGTCGCCGCCCATGCCGGTAGAATCGAACACCGCGCCGTCCTCGTCGGTCGGCTCTTCCGCGGTGACCGCCTCGAGATATTCCGGCGCGCCTTGTGTCTTGAGATGGCGCACCACCTTCTCGACCTCTTCGTCGGAGACGAAAGGTCCGTGCACGCGGCTGATGCGTCCGCCGCCGGCCATATAGAGCATGTCGCCCTGTCCGAGCAGCTGCTCGGCGCCCATTTCGCCCAGGATGGTGCGGCTGTCGATTTTCGATGTGACCTGAAACGAGATGCGGGTCGGGAAGTTTGCCTTGATGGTGCCGGTGATGACGTCCACCGACGGCCGTTGCGTTGCGAGGATCACGTGCAGCCCGGCGGCGCGCGCCATTTGCGCCAGCCGCTGCACCGCGCCTTCGATGTCCTTGCCGGCGACCATCATCAGGTCGGCCATCTCGTCAACGATGATGACGATGTAGGGCAGCGGCTCGAGGTCGAGCTTCTCGTCCTCATAGATGGCCTTGCCGGTTTCCTTGTCGAAACCGGTATGCACCGTGCGTGTCAGCTCCTCGCCCTTGGATCTGGCTTCCGTCAGGCGCTGATTGTAGCCGTCGATGTTGCGCACGCCGAGCTTGGACATCTTTTTGTAGCGCTCTTCCATCTCGCGCACCGCCCATTTCAGCGCGACCACGGCCTTCTTGGGATCGGTTACGACCGGCGTCAGCAGGTGCGGAATGCCGTCATAGACCGAGAGCTCAAGCATCTTGGGATCGACCATGATCAGCCGGCATTGGTCCGGTCGCAGCCGATAAACGAGGCTGAGGATCATGGTGTTGATGGCGACCGATTTGCCGGAGCCGGTGGTGCCGGCGATCAAGAGATGCGGCATGCGCGCGAGATCAACGATGATCGATTCGCCGCCGATGTTCTTGCCGAGACAGAGCGGCAGTTTCGCAACCGACTCGTTGCCGTCCTTCACCGAGAGCAATTCGCGCAAATAGACCTTTTCGCGGTGCGCGTTCGGCAGTTCGATGCCGATGGCGTTGCGGCCGGGGACCACGGCGACGCGCGCCGACAGCGCGCTCATCGAGCGTGCGATGTCATCGGCCAATCCGATCACGCGCGACGATTTGATGCCGGGCGCGGGCTCGAGCTCGTACAGCGTCACCACCGGGCCGGGATGGGCCTTGACGATTTCTCCGCGGACGCCGAAATCGCCAAGCACGCCCTCCAGCGCGCGCGAATTGGAATCGAGCTCCGACTTGCTGAGCGGCTGGCGATCCGAGGCTTTCGGCGCGGTCAGCACCGAAACCGACGGCAGCTCGAACCGGTCGGACGATTTGCGCGCGGGGGCGCGGGCGGCGGCCTTCTTGCGCGGGGCGCGCGCGGCCGGAACCTCTTCCTCTTCCGCTTCCTCTTCTTCGTCGAAATCTTCTTCGGTCTGCGGCGCCAGCGAGGGGGGCGCGCGGCCGCCGAGACTAGGCTCCTGGCGTTCGAACGAGGAAGCGCGCTGCGCCGGCGTGCTTGCGACCAGCGAGCCGTAAGCCAGGCTCAGCAACCGCAACAGCCGCGCCTTGGCGCTCATCAGCGCATGCACCGCCCATCCCAGCGAGATCGAGCCACGGTCGTCTTGTTCGATGAAGGGCGCTTCGTCGTCCTCGATCGGCGTCAATTCATCTTCCTGGGGGCGGGAGCCCATGCCGCTCGCGACCAGGAAGGTCGCCACCGTGGCGGCGCCAAGAATGGTCCCAAGCGCCAGACCATAGACGATACCAGGGGGACCGAACACGACGGCCGGTGCGCGCACCAGCGCGTCGCCGACAACACCGCCAAGGCCGGTCGGTAGCGGCCAGGCTCCGCCGTGCGGCCAGCAACTTGCAAAGCCCGCCCCCAGCGCCGTGCACAATATCCAGCAGCTGAGCCGCAGCGCTTCGCGGTCGAAAGTACGATGGGTCAGCATGCGCCAACCCCACACCGCGACGGGCAGGATCAGCATGATCGCGCCGAGGCCGAGAATCTGCATCAGGAGATCGGCGCCGATCGCGCCCGGATAGCCGGCGACGTTGTGAATCGCGCGCGATGTCGCATGGCTGAGGCTTGGATCCTGCACCGACCATGTCATCAGCGCCGCCGCCGCGCCGCCGGCAAGCGTCAGCAATCCCAGGCCGGCGAGTTCGCGCAGCCGTCGCCCCAGCGACTCGCGGATCGCCGCCGGCAACTGGCCGACGAGGGGAATGACACGTTCGATCGCTGGCATGCTCATCTAGGCCTTCGCGACTGGATTGTGATGCGATCAAATCGCATCACAATCGCATCCTCTTGTTTGCGCATGATCTTGTCGGAAAACCAGTTCCCGCTTTTTCGGATCATGCTTCAGTCCAGAACTTCGACCAGCCGGTGCAACGCCTCGGCGGTTGTTTCACTGTCCGCCACCAGCGCCAGACGGATATAGCCGGCCCCGGGATTAAAGCCGTCGGGCTGCTGCCGTGCCAGGTAACTTCCGGGCACCACGCGAACGCCGCCGTCCTTGTAGAGCTTCACCGCGGCCGCTTCGTCGCCGCCTTTGGCCGAGACATCGAGCCATACGCAGAAGCCGCCGGCCGGGCGACGATAGCCATAGCGATTGCCGAGAATCTGATCGGCGAGATCGAACTTGATCCGGTACAGCCTCCGGTTCTCCTCGACATGCGCCTCGTCGTCATAGGCGGCGACCGCGACATGCTGCAGCGGCACCGGCACCTGGGGTGCCGCGACATTGCGCAGATCGTGAAACATGCCGAGAAATTTGCTGTCGCCGGCGGCAAAGCCGACCCGCATGCCGGGCAGGTTCGATCGCTTCGAGAGCGATTGAAAAGCGACGACATTGGCAAAATCGGATCCGGCGCATTCCAACATGCTGCCGGGCGCCTTTTGCGTATAGATTTCCGAATAGCACTCGTCGCTCAAGATCATGAAGCCGAAACGATCGGCGAGTTTTTTCAGGCGGCCGAAATATTCCCTCGAGGCCACCGCGCCTTGCGGATTGGCCGGCGATGCAATGTAGATCGCCACGGTCCTGGCCAGCGTCGCGTCATCGAGCGCGTCGAGGTCGGGCAGGAATCCATTCGCAAGCGTGGTCGGCAGATAGACCGGCTCGCAGCCGGCGGCGCGGGCGCCGGCGCCATAGGCGGGATAAAACGGATTCGGCATCAGGATCGCCGGCCTGCCCCTGCGCTCGCCGACATAGCGGGCGGCGGCAAGGGCCGCGAAAAACAAGCCCTCGCGGCTGCCGTTCAGCACCAGAACCTCGGACTCCGGATCGATTTGTCGCGGCAGGTCAAAACGCCTGGAAAGCCAGGTCGCCGCCGCCCGTCGGAAAGGCTCGATGCCTTTGGCGATCGGATAGCGGCCGAACTCGGCGATATGCTGAGCCAGCACCGGGCCGACGAATTCCGGAACCGGATGCTGCGGCTCGCCCAAAGACAGCGTTATCAACGGCTTGGCCGGCCGATACGGCGCCAGCAATTCGGTCACCCGCGCGAACGGCGAGCGTTCGCTCTCCTGGCTGCCGGCGCCCTGCGGCGCACGGGATGAAGCGGTCATGGCCATACTTGTCGCGCCAGCACTCTTGAGGCCGCCGGTTGCGTGTTGAGACCGGTGGGATGCAGATCAAACCACCATAGATACGGCGAGGTTAAGACGCGATTAACCATCGACGCCAGCCGTTCTCCCCGCCCCCAATTCCGGAAAAAAAGAAAGGGGCCCCAGCTTGCGCTGGAGCCCCTCAACGGTCGGGGCATTGCCGGGTATGTGCCCGAACCGTAGTTCTGGGCGCGACCCTTGCGAGATCGCGCCCCTCGGGAGAACTTACATATTGTAGGCGCGCTCGCCGTGATCGGTGAGGTCGAGACCTTCGCGTTCTGCTTCCACGGGGGGACGAAGACCGACGATCACGTCGACGAGCTTGTAGAGGATCGCCGAGCCGATGCCGGACCAGAGCAACGTCGCTCCGACGGCCTTGCCCTGTGCTATCATCTGGGTGGCGAAGTCATAGGTGCCGGCATTGTTGCCGGCGATGTTGGTGTAGTCGGTGATGCCGACGCCACCGAGGGCGGGATTGACCAGAATGCCGGTGCCCAGCGCGCCGATGATTCCGCCGATGCAGTGGACGCCGAATACGTCGAGCGCGTCGTCATAGCCGAGCGCGTTCTTCACCGTGCTGACGAAGAATAGGCAGACCGGGGAGACAACCAAGCCCAGCACCAGCGCGCCGATCGGGCCGGCAAAGCCCGAGGCGGGCGTGACCGCCACGAGGCCGGCCACCGCGCCGGAGCAGATGCCCAGCAGCGAGGGCTTGCCCTTGACCATCCATTCGCAGAGCAGCCAGGACAGCGCCGCGCCTGCGGTGGCCACCATGGTGTTGACGAAGGCCAGCGCCGTGGTGCCGTTGGCTTCGAGGTTCGATCCGGCGTTGAAGCCGAACCAGCCCACCCACAGCAGCGAGGCGCCGATCATGGTCATGGTCAGCGAATGCGGAGCCATCAGGTCCTTGCCGTAACCGGTACGCTTGCCGATGATCAGCGCGCCAACGAGGCCGGCGATGCCGGCATTGATGTGCACGACCGTTCCGCCGGCGAAATCGAGGGCGCCGGCGCCGGCGAGCCATCCGACCGCACCAGTGACCTCATCGAGCTTGGCCTGGGCCGCCGTCTTGGTCGCCGCATCGGTTGCTGCGGCAAGCGCCTTGGCGGCAGCTGCGACGTCATCGGGAGCGGCGACGTACCAGACCCAATGCGCGATCGGGAAGTAGATGAAGGTGACCCAGAGCAGGATGAACAGCATCACCGCCGAGAATTTGATGCGCTCGGCGAAAGCCCCGACGATCAGGGCAGGTGTTATCATCGCGAACGTCATCTGGAAGACGAAGTAGGCGAGTTCGGGGATCACGACGCCGTTGGAGAAGGTCGCCGCCGTCGAATTGGCGTCGATGCCATGCATGAAAGCCTTGCTGAAGCCGCCAATCCAGGGCGTCATGCTGCCGCCGTCGGTGAAGGCCATCGAGTAGCCGTAGAGCGTCCAGACGACGCCGACCATCGCGACGATCGCAAACACCTGGGTCAGGATCGAAGCCATGTTCTTGGTCCGCACCAGACCGCCGTAGAATAGGGCGAGGCCGGGAACCGACATCATCAGAACGAGCGCGCTGGATACCAGCATCCAGGCGGTATCGCCCTTGTTGGGGACGGCGGCGGCCGGCGCCGCAGCGTCTGCTGCGGGAGCGGCAGTCTGGGCTAGCGCGGCGTCGACAAAGCCTACGGCACAGAGCGCTCCGATTGCGAGGACTGCCCATCCCGCGCTGGTTGGACGTTTGAACGTCATCTATCTAACTCCTGATTGGTAAAGTGGGGTGAGCGCGAGATCAGAGTGCCGCGGCATCTGCCTCTCCCGTGCGGATGCGGACCGCATGGTCGAGGTTGATGACGAAGATCTTGCCGTCGCCGATTTGTCCGGTTTTTGCTGCCGACGTGATTGCCTCGATGGTTTTGTCAACCTGATCCGTGGCGACCGCGACCTCAATCTTGATCTTGGGCAGGAAGCTAACCGCGTATTCAGCACCGCGATAGATTTCGGTATGGCCCTTCTGCCGGCCATATCCCTTGACTTCCGTCACCGTTAGAC
>JBAVEE010000014.1:0-5380 GCA_049587575.1 Bradyrhizobium sp. | reverse complement strand
ATACCATCGTCTACATGAATTCCATCCTGGGAATTAACACCAAGAGCGACAGCGGTACGACGTATTTCGACTACAGCAGCTTTACCTTCAATCCGCAGACCACTTATGTGAACACGACCGTGGATGTCCTGACCAAGCAGACGGTCACCATCGACGGCAAGCTGACCACCGTGTACGTTCCAACGGTCGCCAACGTCTACGATACGCTGTTCAGCACGCAAACAAGCACTTCGAACATCGCGGCGTTTACGCAGGCGGTTGACGACTCGCGGCTTATTATCGAGTACGTGCACAACAACTCGATCGCGACGGAATAGACGCTGAACGAGAGTACACTGGCTCAGAATGCCCCGGCGCCGGCGGTGCCGGGGCATTCTGCATACAAGCCTTGCGGATTTCCATCCGCGCACCCGGGTGGCGTTCATCCTGTCGATCGATGTTGCCGAGACCCGCAAGCTTGCCGATACCGCCGGACGCGAAATGGCGGCGGAGATCGCCGCCGACGTGCTGATCATCGAGGACGAGACCTTCATTGCGATGGATCCCGAAAGCCTGGTGAAGAATCCCGGCCACCACGTCATCGGCGTCGCCCGCACCCACACCCACACCCACACCATTGCACTGGCCAAGAACAGGAAGCCCGGCCTGATTCTCGCCCGATATCCAGCTGGCCGACGGCTCTTCCGGCCTCGACGCCGTCAGCGAGTTGTTGCGGACCTTCGATGTCCCGGTGGTGTTCATCCCCGCCCACCCCGAGCGTTTCCTGACCGGCGAGCGCCCCGAACCGGCGTTCCGGAATTGAATCTGGAGGAGCTGTGGGATAGATTTGCCGGCGGAAATGCCCGCCCAGGTTTCAGCCCTCGCCAGACAGACGGCTTACCGTCCGCATATCGACGGCCTGCGAGCAATCGCGGTACTGAGCGTCGTTCTTTTTCATTTGGACCTGATCCCGCCCGGGCATTTTGCGGTCGGTGGCGGCTTCGTCGGAGTCGATATTTTCTTTGTGATTTCCGGGTTCTTGATCTCGAAAATCATTTTCGCGGAGCAGGCCGCCGGCACGTTTTCGCTGCTCAACTTCTATAGCCGTCGTGCCCGGCGCATTCTTCCGGCGCTGCTCCTCGTCGGCGGCATGACGATGTGCGCCGGATATTTCTTTCTGTACCCGCCGCAATATGTGCGACTCTCAAATTCGTTTCTCGCTGCGCTGGCGTTTGCAGCCAACATCTATTTTTACGAGACGATGCAGTATTTCGGGCCGGGTGCACGCGAGCTTCCGTTATTGCACCTCTGGAGCCTCGGCGTCGAAGAGCAGTTTTATGCGGTGTTTCCGGTCGTCGTGATCGTCGGCGCAAAGGTGCGAACGCCGATCCTGCTGGCCGCTCTGGCCGTATCCCTGGCTGCCGCGCAAAGCCGGCTTGCGACCGACCCCGCGGCCGCGTTTTATCTGTCCCCGTTTCGCGCGTGGGAGCTTCTGATCGGCAGCATGCTGGCGCTGCCGAATATGTGGAAATCATCCAGCATCGCGGTAGCTCGCGCAGTCGGCATCGCCGGCGTCTTGATGGTCGCGTGGTCGATCCATTACACGGACCCGACCGCGGGCTTTCCGGGTCTGACGGCTGTTCGCCCGTGCGTTGGGAGCGCCATGATCATATGGTCCGGCGAATGCGCCGTGACGCTGCCGATCCGGCTCCTCAGCATGCGCCCCGCCGTCCTCATAGGTAGATGGTCGTACTCAATCTATCTTTACCACTGGCCGCTTCTGTTCTTTGCCTCGCGGGCAGTCCCCGATGGCCGGTATAATGGATATTTCGTCCTCGCAGCATCCCTGACGCTTGCCGCGATCACCTATCGCTATATCGAACAACCGGCGCGGCAGATCCGCCCCCCCACCCGCGCCTTGCAACTGGCGGCGGCATCGATTGCGATTGCCATGGCTGGTGCCGCATTTGTCTCCTTGAGCGACGGTCTGTCGTGGAGTGAAGATCCGCAAGTCGCGCGCTATTTGGCCTATCTCGACAAGCGCAACGATCAGCAATTTCGCGCAGGAACCTGCTTTCTGGATTATCGGCAGTCCTATTTGTCCCTGGCCCCTTCCTGCCTCGCGCCGGCCGAAAAGCCGATCGCGGTGCTTTGGGGCGACAGCGGCGCTGCGCAATATGCTTCGGAGCTGGACAAGGCCGCCAGCGACCGCGGTTACTCGTTTCGTCAAGTCACGGCATCGGGGTGCCCGCCGGCCCTTGATCTGGATATTGTCGATCGTCCCTTTTGTCGAGACTTCAACAGCACAGCGTTCGACCGGATCATCGCGCTGCGTCCAGGTCTGGTCATTCTCGGCGCGATGTGGTCGTTGTCGAAAAATCCGGCGGCTCTTTTTGATCGACTTGACGCGACGCTCTCCCGGCTCGAACAAGCGGGCCTGCGGATCGTCGTCCTCGGCCTTGGCCCCTTCTACAAATCTCCGGTTCCGCAAATCCTTGCCGACCGCTACAGGGAGAACAATCCGAGCATTCTTTCAGACGATGACCTGTTCCGTGATGGGATTCACAACTACGATGCGGAGTTTGTGAAGCTGATGCGCAGGCACCCTGCGACCACTTACGTTTCCATCATCCGAACCGTTTGTCCGAACGATCAATGCCCGCTGCTGACAACGGGAGTTCCGGTACACTTCGACATGTTTCATGTCACCGAGCAGGGCTCGAAATTATTCGTTGGAGAATTAGCCGGGCAGATCTTCGAGAGCCCAGGGATCAAAAATCATCCCTAAAGCGTGATGACTTTTGATTGAACCGGCCTGCCGGCAGATCGGGTGAGGGGGCGCTGGTCCAACGAGGGAGCGCAACCCCTCACCCGGCGCTCCGCGCCGACCTCTCCCAATGGTAGAGGTGGACTTCCGATGCCACTCCAACTCAACCTAATTGAAAATGAACGCGCGCCGCTGTGCGAGCCATCACTTCGGCTTATCCGCCGACGGGTTGAACAATCTCTGCCCGTTCACCTGATACGCGCCGATGGCCTGCTGCCCCTCCGACGACACCAGCCAGTCCGCAAACACTTTCGCCGGGCCCAATTTTGCGCCGGCGTGCTTTTGCGGATTGAGTTCGATCACGTCGTAGCGGTTGATCAGGCGCGGGTCGCCTTCGACGGCGATGACCAGCGATCCCTTGTTGTTGAAGCTGAGCCAGGTGCCGCGATCGGTCAGGGTGTAGGCGTCCATGGCGCTGGCGGCATTCAGCGCCTGGCCCATGCCGCCGCCGATGTCGCGGTACCATTTTTCCCTGACCGGCACGCCCGGGGTTAGCCCGGCGATTTTCCAGAGCCGCAGTTCGGCGGCGTTGGTGCCGCTGTTGTCGCCGCGCGACACGAAGGGCGCCTGCACGGAGGCGATGGCCTTGAAGGCCGCGACGCTGTCGTGACCGCCGCGCACATGCGCCGGATCAGCCGCCGGTCCGACGATGACAAAATCGTTCCAGGCGATCTGCCGCCGCGAGCCGCCATGGCCCTCGTCCATGAATTGCTGCTCGGCTTCGGGATCGTGCACCAGCAATACGTCGGCGTCGCCGCGCCGCGCGGTGTCGAGCGCCTTGCCTGTGCCTTGCGCGACGACATGGACCGCGATTCCGGTCTTTGCCGTGAACTGCGGCAGGATTTTCGTCAGCAGGCCGGAGGCTTCGACCGAGGTGGTGGAGGCGAGAACGATGGATTGCGCCGCCACGCTGCCGCCATGGAGGACGGCAAAGGCGACGGCCAGCGCCAACAGGGACCGGATTGTTCTCATGCTTCGTCGCTTCCCGCCGTTCGCGCGCTGCCGGCCAAGGCGAACACCGTCGCGCTGATTGAAATGCTGATCCCGACCAGCACCGCGCCGAGCGCGAGCGCCAGCGACAACTCGCCCTGGCTGGTCTGCAACGCGATGGCCGTGGTCATGGTTCTCGTCAGCCCCCGGATATTGCCGCCGACCAGGATCACCGCGCCGACTTCGGAGATGGTGCGGCCGAAGCCGGCCAGCACGGCCGTCAGCAGCTCGGCGCGGACGATGCGAAGAATCGGCGCAATGGCCTGCGTTCGCGACGCGCCGTCGCAGATCAGCTCGTCGCCGTAGCGTGCCCAGGCCCGTTCGCTGGCGCGATGGATCAGCGCGGTCATGATCGGGATCGCCAGGATTGCCTGCGCCACCACCATGGCGGCGGGGGTAAACAGCAATTCGAGGAAACCGAGCGGGCCGGAGCGCGACAGCGCGAGGTACAGGATCAGCCCGACCACGACCGGCGGCAGGCCGAAAAACGCATTGACCAGAACGACCAGCGACCGCCGTCCGCGAAAGCAGAAAATCGCCAGCGCCGCGCCCAGCGGCAGGCTGATGGCCGCCGCAATGGCGGTCGCCGCCAGGCTGACGCCCAACGAAAGTCCGACAATTCCGAGGAAATCGCCCAATGCCCCCACCGATCCGAATGCCGCGGGCAGTTGCTGCACGTCGACACGCCGCCCGTCAATCATGGTCGATGGGTTGGCGCCCGATGCGGGCTTGGGACGAACCGCGCTGCGATCGATTATTCGGCGTAAAATCAACCGGATAATAGGCAAAAAAGCAGGGCGCGGCTGGCATCACCACAGCCGCGCCCTACATCGCCGGTCAATGGGGCAGGGGGGATAACCGGCTGCCGGAATGACGCGCGGGCCCCGGACTCGTTCCAGCCTCCGTCGGAAATTTTTGCACACGGTTAAGTGATTGCGAGTTCCCCGAAACCTTGTGGTTCCGGCGGCGTTGTTGGCCTGATCGCATCGAGCGAGCACGGCGGACGAAACATGTCACGGCTGGCAACTGGAATCATCGGCTTCATCGCGCTCTCGCTGACTGTCGGCGCGGCGCAATTTGCGTCGGGACGCGATTTGCCCGAAGCGGCCCAAGACCGTTTGCAGAAGGCCTTTCAGGAGCCTTTGGTCGCCACGGCCGCGGCCGGGGCCGTCATCAACCGCGCCGCGAAGGCCGACCGTGCGGCCGGCGTCGCGGGATCGCCGGCGCAGACGCGAACGATTTCGCTTCGGCTGAATGGCTTCGCCGATACGTCCTTCCTGGTCCGCGTGCCGGTGGCCCACGGCGCCGATGACGCCCTGTCGGTGCCTTCCGCGATCAAGCCCGGTGGCCGCAAGATGATGCTGGCTTGCGAGCCCGTTGTCAGCGTGCTGACCGCGGTCGCAAAAAGACTTCAGCCCGGCCGCTGCGTGACCTGAGGGTCTCTGTGGTCATTCCCTGCGCCCTTTGATTTCAGAGGGCGGGAAGTTACAGGCAAAACTCGCGCGAAATGCGCGGCGAGATCGCGAAATTGTCTCTCTCTCTTCGTCATTGCCTGCGACAAACGCGAAGCGTTTGCGCAAGGGA
>JBAVEE010000013.1:0-1852 GCA_049587575.1 Bradyrhizobium sp. | reverse complement strand
GTGCAGCCGAGCGCGCGCAGCAATTCCTGTTGGCGGTGTGTTTCAACGCCCTCTGCCGTTGTCGTCATGTGTCGGGCCGCGGCGATGTTCACCACAGCCTGCACGATGGAGGACCCGCCCGGTTCGGCGATATCATTGACGAAGCAGCGATCAATCTTGATCTTGTCGAACGGAAAACGCTGTAAATAGCTCAGCGAGGAATAACCGGTGCCGAAATCGTCCAGCGCGATCCGCACCCCGATGGCGCGAAGCTGGTGCAGAATTTCGAGCGCGGCATCGTCATCGCGGATCAGGACCGCCTCGGTGATCTCGAGTTCCAGCCGGCTCGCCGGCAGTCCCGACGCAGCGAGCGCCGCGACGATCTTCAAGGCCAGCGTGCCGCTCCTGAACTGAACCGGCGAGACGTTGACTGCGAGCTTGACGTCGTCGGGCCATGTCGCGGCCTCGGCGCAGGACGTTGCCAGTACCCATTCGCCGAGCTCATTGATCAGGCCAGTCTCTTCCGCGATCGGGATGAATTCGGCAGGTGAGACCATGCCGCGTTCGGCGTGCCGCCAGCGCACCAGCGCCTCGCAGCCGGTGATCCTGTTGCTCTGGAGGCCGACGCAGGGCTGGTAGTAGATCTCCAGCGCGCCGTCGGCGACAGCCTTGCGCAGATCCGTCTCCAGCATTCGGCGTGCTTGTACCTCCGCGTCCATTGCCGGCTCGAAGAAGCGCCAGGTCCGGCGTCCCGCCGATTTGGCCGCATACATTGCCAGATCCGCGTTCTTCAGGATTTGATCGAGGTCGGCACCATGCTGCGGTGCCAGGGCAACCCCGATGCTGGCGTCCGATGTCACCTGGTGGCCCAAACACTCGCAAGGAGCGCGGATCGCATCGAAAACCCGCGTTACAAGGTCAGTGATCTCGGCAGGGTTCCTGACCGCGGTCTGAACGATGGCGAATTCGTCGCCTCCCAGCCGTGCGACGAAGTCGCTGCCGTCGACGCACTCGCCGAGACGCTTGGCTACCGATTTCAACAATTCATCGCCGATGATATGTCCGAGCGAATCGTTGACGCTCTTGAATTCGTCGATGTCGATATACAGCACCGCCACCTGTTCGCCGGGTGCAATTTGATCCAGTTGCTGTCTCAGCCGCTCGTGAAACAATGCGCGATTGGGCAGATCGGTGAGCGCATCATAATGGGCGAGATGTCTGATCTGTTTCTCGGCGCGCGTGCGCTCGGTGATGTCCTCGTGGGTCGCCACCCATCCGCCATCCGCCAACGGTTCGTTGATGATCTGGATGGAACGTCCGTCCGGGGGTTCGATGACCATGGAATTTCGTTGTCCGATGTCTCGCATGACATGCGAACAGTACTCATCGAGATCGCCCTCAAAAGACCCGGTGGCTTTGCGGTGGGCGATGACCTCGCGGAACGTGCAGCCCGGTCTCAGCAGTTCCGCAGACAAACCGTACATCTCAATGTAACGCTGGTTGCAGACGACAAGCCGATGCGAAGAATCGAACAGCAACAGGCCTTGCGTCATGTTGTTGATGGCGGTGTCCAGGCGCTGCTTTTCCACGCGGTGTTGTTGCGACAATTTGCGAATGACGAGGAACAGCATCGTCGTTATCACGAGCATCAGGAGTCCGGCTACGGCGATGAGAAATCTGGTCTGTTCCCGCCAATCGGACAGCGCCGCCGATATCGCCGTGGTTGCGACAACGACAATCGGAAAATTGGTCAATGCGCGTGTCGAGACCATCCGGTCCCGGCCGTCGACCGGGCTAATCAAGCGCGCAGAGTCATGGTCGCCGGTAAATAATCTCTGCTGGCCCACCAGAGCTGTCTTGAAATTCCGTCCGA
>JBAVEE010000012.1:0-6447 GCA_049587575.1 Bradyrhizobium sp. | reverse complement strand
GCAGCTCGATTTTCACATCAGCCAGCGAATGCGTGTGCGGCGTGCGGTGCCATTCGCCGAATGGATCGCCGCTCACGGCGATCACGCGGTCGCCTTCGACGATGCCCCAGGATAACTGATCGTTTGCGGTAAACTTAAGCCAGCGCATGCATCATCCCTCTATCCGGCGGGGCCCATAACCGGGTTTTCATGCGCGGGCACCATCGGATCCGCCATGTGGATTCGCCACCTGGCCCGGAAAACCGCCGGGCCACGGCAGCGATGTCTGATCGGCGAGGCATGTGAGAAACACCTCTGCCCCATCGGCGTACGCCGCTCGGTCGGGCAATTCCAGGCTGGCGCACCATGCGTCAGGCATCGGCTGCTGGACGTCGCGCAGCTCGAAAGCCGCGCCCCACCACCATGCCGGGGCCGGAGATCTCGCCTGCTCCGGGACCGCACGCCAGCGGACGAATTCGCGCACGGTGCGCTCGAATTGAATATTCGCCGCCTGATGCATTGAAACCTCCAAACGGCGAATCCTTCAAACGCCTGATGCGCGGGTTTTCGCCAGGTGTCGCCGCTTTTGATTTGCGGGAATGGATCTGTGGCGCAGGGATTACTTCTCTTCCGCGGCGGTCGCGGTCGCCGGGCCTTCGCCCATGATCAGCAGAACGGCATCCTCGTCCTTGGCGCCGTCCCAATGCACCTGTTTGCCGAAATGGGTGACAAAACTTCCGGCGGGCATCGGGGTGGTGTTGGCGGGATCGAATTTCGGCCCAGAGCCCACCCACCAGGTGCCCTGCAATACGACGATGTAACGGTCGTTGGGATGAAAGTGCGGCCGGCTGAAGTGGTTGCCCTTGGTCCATTTGGTGTAGACCGCATAAAACCCCGGTTTGGTCGGGTCGCCAACAACGACGGCGCTTTGCCCCCCGCGGGCATCGACCGGACTCCACGGAATCTGATCCGGCAATTTGTAGATCACCGCGGCGGGATTGAGTTCGGCCGCCGAGCCGACGCTCAACATGCCGGCCAGTGCTACCGGCATCAACAGACATCGCCAGAACCAGTTGCCGGCTTTCATGGGTTTCCTCCATCGAATTCCGCGCGCCGAAATGCCGCCGCGGATTTCGTCTTCTCCGTTATTTTCATTATGCTAGCCGGTCTCGCTCCGGCCGTGCAAGGGGCGGGCTCGCATGCGTGGCCGGCGAGATTTCGCGTCGGGAAGCAGCGGCGCGGCTGACGCTGGTAGGAGTCTCGCGGTGGCGTCGGCTGCGATTGCACCGGGCGCTGTGCCACCCCGCGTCGAGCGAGTGGCAGCCGGTGCATGGCTTCAGATCGACGGCGCTAGCTGCGCGGCGTCCGATCGGTTCTGGAGGGCTGGCTTTTGTTGAACAGCAGATAGAGCGCGCGCGGGTTCGTGGTCAGATAGCGCCAGAACAGCCGGCGCGGCTCGAGCCAGATTCGCCAGGCCCATTCGAGGCCCACTTCTTGCATCCATTGCGGCGCCCGAGGCCGACTGCCGGACAGGAAGTTGAACAATCCGCCGGAGGTCTTGATGACGCCGACATTGAACAGCCGGGGGGTGAACTCCGCGACAAACGCCTGCTCGTAGGGAACGCCGAGTGCGACCCACAGATAGTCCGGCGCCAGCCCGTTGATTTCGTCGACCTTGGCCCGCAGCGCGTCGCCTCGGAGGTAGCCGTGGCATTGCCCGACAATCCGCAGACCAGGATACATTCTCCGGACGTTGGCGACGGCGGCGGCATTTTCGTCCTCGTCGGCGCCGAGCATGTAGAAGGTAAGTCCCGACGCCTCCGCCTTGCGGGCCACGACGTGAAACAGGTCGGTGGTTGCGACCCGTTCTGGCAGCGGCGTCGACGAATTCAGTCGCGACACCGTGACCAGCGGCTGGCCGTCGGCATTGATGAGATCGGCGGCGCGAAACAGCCGGTCCGTCATCGGCTCGGTCGAACAGCGCGCCAGCACTTCGCCATTGGCGGAAGTCAGATAAAGCGGACGACCGACCCGGCGTTTGGGGAACACCATGTCGACCATGAAGTTGGCGGTCTGCTCGAGGTCGAGCACAGCAAGCCGCAGCCCGCCCAGCGTGATTCTGGGTACGCTGGCGGTAGCGGCCCTGCCTACCGGATTGGCGCGGCGCTCAAGCATATTTTTCGTCGCTCACGATTGTTGTCTGGCTGCCTGCGGAACTGCGGATTTCGGAACTCATCAAACGCAGCTAAGTCGTGGGGGAACAACCCCTAACGCACCGGGTCATTAACAATTGATTCATTTTTGGTTAATTCGCCGAGCGACTCCGGGGCAAATATCAGCGGCGCTGAAGCAAGGCGCGCATGACATTGGCGTCCGGTTCGCCAGTTTTCTCGTTAAGGAGTCCAAATCCCTGGCCATACTCCCAGTGGGCCCAGCCCCAGCAATGCGCCTCGGCGAATCTGACGACGGATCGAAGCCAGCGCACCCGGCTTGCCTCCGGCGCGCCACCCTTCAGCACGCCAAATTCGTTGATGATCAGCGGGCGCGAAAACCTTTTTTGCCAAACGACGGCTGGCTCGAATTCACCAGTGAAAATATCGCCGCGCTCTGCTCGAGCCACGGCTCCGTCCAGCATTTCCAATGCGCGCAGCTTGCCGCCGGCGATCAGTTCTTGCCTGATATTCCTGACGGCAGGATCGTCAGCCACGATCGGGAACGGCAATCCCCGAATGTCGCTCAACGGGTCCGACGGGTCCCAATACCCCTGATGGGTGAAAACCATCGGATCGTAAAAGTGAATCGCATAAATCACATTGGGGTCGTCCAGGGGCCGAAAATCGGGCAATGAATCCGCACGCTGCCAATTGGTCGGACCCACAATCAGGGTCGTTCGGGGAAGACGCTCCCGCACAAACTTCGCGAGCTGCTCGGCTTCGATCTGCCATCGCGCAGGCTCGATATCCGGCTCGTTCAGCAGTTCGGCGAAGACCGACTCCGGCGGGTGCCTGGCTATGATCGGCGCCAGACGAGCCCACGCTTCCTGCAGGGACATCATGGCGGCTTCGGGGTCGTGGCGGTGCAATTCGGGAAATCTCGCGCCTGGATGCAGGTCTACGGAAACGCGATAACCAAGGGACAGCAGCAGGTTCAGCGCCTGATCGACGGCCCGCAGTTTGGCTTTGATCTCGTCGTCCGAAGCAAATCGTTTCATCAACAGTTCGGCCGACACGGGAAGCCGGATGTGTGTCATGCCGGCTTTGCGAAGCGAGCGGAGCACGGCGGGATCCGGGGGGGCGGATCCAGCTCCCTCCAGCCAGCCGGAGAGATTGAAGCCGCGCGACACGGCCTCGATCGCTTCGCTCGGCACCGAACCAGTCAGGTCATCGCAGGCGACGGCGGGGTGCGATCCCGCAATTGAAATCGCGCCCAGAATCGCCAAGGCGAGCTTTCCGCCAGATCGCCGGCTTGTCCTTGGCCCGTCATTTGACATCGCCATCTCGGGTTAGGTCACAGGAGCGTTGCTCGCCGGCCTTGCGCTAGGCGACGCTTGAGTTTCGCTGGGGAGGCAGAACCCGGTCAATCTGGTCGGCCGGATTGACGGGCCGCGGTTCTATCTTGTTGATGACGACTCCAAGTCTGGTCTTGCGCGATGCAGACAATGCAGCCTTCGCGGCGCTGACGACCTCGGTCATCGCTCCGTCATCTGCGACTACAAGGACGATGAAATCGGCGTGAGCTGCAATTGCCGCTACGTCCTGTCCCAGTGCAGGCCCGTCGATGATGATCAAATTGAATTCCGAACGCACGTCGTCCGGGGCCGCCGGGGTTTGGAGTTTTGGTTCGTTGCCGAAAAGCTGGTGGAGCGAGTCGGCGCTCGTCCTCAGAACGCCGGGCTTTGATGCGTTCTCTTCCGTCGGCAGCGATCTTTGCTGCGCGGCGGTCCGGTCGGGTGCAACCTGGATCAGCACACTTAGCATCCCGCGCTCGATGGCGGCGGCATTGAGGGATCGCGCCACCGAACTCGTGCCGACGCCCGGCTTGCCGGATGTCACCAGCACGACCTTCCCGCGTTGTCCCGGCGCGACAGCTATTGTCCCCAGAAGCTGCTGCAGATGGCTGCGCAGATCGGCTTCCGCGCTTTTCGTCGTCATCCTGCTCCAGCCCAGCTTGTCGGCGAGGGAGACTGCGACGTTGGGTATGCGACCCCACACAGGCACATTCATGGCCGCTTCAGCTTTTGCCCGCGCCGCGCCGGCGTCTTCGGATCGCTCCAGCACATCGGGGCGGCCTTGGACCGCGTCGATCATCGCGACAATGGCGGCTGATGAAAGCAGCGCCCCGAGCGCAAGCGCGACGAGAATAATCGGGAGGGAAGGGCGTGTCGGACGCGTCGGAGCAGTTGCTGCGGATACGATCCGGGCCTGCGAGGTTTGCAGCAGGCGCTGTTCGCTGGTTGCCTTGAAGCGCGTCAGGAATTGTTCGTAGATATTGTGGCTGGCATCGGCATTGCGCTGAAGCTCCTGCAGCCTGACCGAGGCCTGGACGTCGGCGAGCATTTCGCCCTCGAGCGAGGCCAGTCGCAATTCCAGCGACTTTTGCTGATTCCGCAGGGTCTCGTAGTCCGACTTTGCGCTCTCGACATTGCGCTTGCGCTCAACCTCGATCTGCTTGTCCAGCTCGTTGAGCTGGTTGTATGCAATCAGCAGGTCCGGATGACGATCGCCGAACACGGCGCGCTTCTGCGCGATTTGGTCGTTCAGCTGCGAGCGCTGCGCACGCAATATGCTCAGGAGGTCCTGGCGTGAACCGGCTGGCCCTTCGATATTGGCCTTCAAATTGCGCTGGGCCTGCTCGTAGCGGTTCTTGGCCTCCTCAGTCAGCAGGCGGGCCGCAGATACCTGCTGATTAAGTTCCGTCACGCGAAGTTGGCCCGTCGTGCTCTCTTTTCCCGCGTTGATGATCTTGTGTGCTGCCTTGAAGGCTGCGACGGCATCGTCGGCGGTGCGCACCTGATCATTGAGAGCCTTGAGGCGGCTGTTCAAAAAGCCGGCCGCGTCTTCGATCGCTCCGGTTCGGGTCTGGATCTGGTTTGCGACGAAGGCATCGGCGACGGCGTTGGCATAATAGGCCGCCTGCTGTGGACTCTTCGAGGTGAACGTCATCGCGACGACGTAGGTCAAGCCCCGGCGCGAGATATCGAGACGAGCCCGAAACTTGTCGAGCAATTTCGAGGGGTTGGTTTCCCCACCTGCGATATCGTCATCCTGCGCAACCTTGAGCTTCTCGATCAAAGGTCTCAGGAATCCGTCGGACTTTGCGATTTCGATCAGGCTCTGCAGGGCCGCCGCGTCCTGGCCGATTCCGGGCAACACGTCCGGGTCCGCCGTCACGTGCTGCTCCCTTGGATCGACGAAGACGAGCGCCGTCGCGGCATAATGAGCGGGAAAAATCGACAGAACGGCAATGCCGGCGGTGAAAAGGATCAGCATAAGCGATCCGATTTTTTTGCCGTTGCGGCGCAGGAATGCGACAAGGCCGGACAACGTCAGGACGCCGCCGCCCGGTTCGCAGTAGGCTTGCTCAAGCGCCGGATTGACGGGAGCTTCCCACGACTGCGCCACAGACCCGGTTTTCCGGCCGGCCGAGTCCGGAGACGCCTGGGTCAATGACATGATACGCTCCAACTCAACCGAGCCCGGGGCTTTCCGGGTCCTTTGACGATCTACAAGGTAAATATCTACGGTTAATCGACGGTTACCTCGACGCATGATTAAAGAACGATTAACGAGCGGCGCATGCCGGCAGGTTGTGTCACAGCGCGATCAGAATGACGCGAGGTGGGTTGGGGCGTCACATTAACCGCATAACGCGGTAACCGATGAATTTTCCGCCTCGCCGTATAAAAGGGGCCGGGAGCCCAGAGCCGGAATCGTGCGACCCGGTGGCGAGTGCGGCGAATGGAATCTTGCAGTTGAAACGAAGCTCGACGAATGGCGAAGCTGGCCATGTGAAGCGACAACCTCGCATTCTTGTGGTCCAGACCCAGGCAGAGAACGCCGGCGCCCAGGAGATTTCGCGGCTGGTCGGTCTCGGGCTGGCGGCGCGAGGTTTTGACGTTCATAACCTTTTCTTCTTTCTTCAATCATCCTCCTTCGACCCCCCGCCCAACACCAGCTATTGCGCGACCAGCCGTCCCGGCACGCCGTTGGCGTTCCTGCGCTTTCTCTGGGTGCTGGCGCGAAGCATCCGGCAGCAGCGGCCGGACGCCGTTCTGACGTTCCAGCACTACGGCAACACCATCGGAGGGGCGGTCGCCAGACTGGTAAGTCCGGCGCCCGTGATCGCCAATCAGGTCTCGGCGCGTCTGACCATGAATCCGCTGGTGCGCGCGATCGATCTGATTATGGGAAGCCTCGGCCTGTTCAAGTGTATCACGGTCAATTCACTCGAAATGCTTCGCGAATATTC
>JBAVEE010000011.1:0-3117 GCA_049587575.1 Bradyrhizobium sp. | reverse complement strand
TGCCGTCGGAAGAGAAATTCAAGGGCTTTGGCGTCTCGGCCTGTGCGACCTGCGACGGGTTCTTCTACCGCGGCAAGCAGGTCGTCGTGGTCGGCGGCGGCAACACCGCGGTCGAGGAAGCGCTGTTCCTCACCAATTTCGCATCGCAAGTCACCATCGTGCACCGTCGCGATCATTTCCGCGCCGAACGCATCCTGCAGGACCGCCTGTTCAAACATCCCAAGATCAAGGTGGTGTGGGACAGCGCGATCGACGAAATTTGCGGCACCGAGAATCCGGGCAAGGTCACCCATGTCAGGCTGAAGAACGTCAAGAGCGGCACGCTGACGGAAGTGCCGGCCGACGGCGTCTTCGTCGCGATCGGTCACGCGCCCGCGACCGACCTCGTCGCCGGCCAGATCAAGCTGAAGCCGTCCGGCTATGTCGAGGTGGCGCCAAATTCGACTGCGACATCGGTGCCCGGCGTATTCGCCGCCGGCGACGTCGCCGACGAGACCTACCGGCAGGCAGTTACGGCCGCCGGCCTTGGCTGCATGGCGGCCCTCGAGGCCGAACGCTTTCTCGCTCTTCACGCGAGCGACCGCGCGGCGGCGGAATAATCATGGCTCGAACCCGCGACGGATTTACCGACATGGACTGGGACAAGCTGAAGGTGTTTCACGCGGCGGCTGAAGCGGGAAGCTTCACGCATGCCGGCGAGCAGCTCGGCCTGTCGCAATCGGCCGTTTCACGGCAGGTCAGCGCGCTGGAGCAGGAGCTCTCGGTGTCGTTGTTTCATCGCCATGCGCGCGGTCTGATCCTGACCGAACAGGGCGACCTGCTGTTTCGCACCGCGCATGACGTGTTCATGCAGTTGCAGGCTGCGCGCGCCAAACTGACCGACAGCCGCGAGCGGCCGAGCGGCGACCTCAAGATCACCACCACCCCCGGCGTCGGCATCAACTGGCTGATTCCGCGGCTCGGCGAATTCACGGCACTTTACCCGGAAATCAGGATTTCGCTGATCGTCACCGACGAGGAGCTCGACCTCTCGATGCGCGAGGCCGACGTCGCGATCCGCACCCGCAAGCCGACGCAGCCCGACCTGATCCAGCGCAAGCTGTTCGCGATGGGATTCCACGCCTACTGCTCGCCGGAATACATCAAGCGTTTCGGCACGCCGCGCACGCTCGACGAACTCGACGCGCACCGCATCATCACGCTGGCCGACGGGCAGGTCGCGCCGCACTTGCAGAACCGCAACTGGCTGATCGAAGCCGGCCGCAATGGCTCCGGTCCGCGCGAGGCGTATTTCAAGGTCAACAACATCCTCGGCCTGGTGCGCGCGTGCCAGCAGGGGTTGGGTATCGCCGCGCTGCCGGATTACCTGGTCGAGGAAAATAACCGGCTGGTCCAGCTGTTCGGAGAATCGGATTCGATCCAGCTCGATACCTACTTCGTTTATCCCGAAGAATTGAAGACGGTGGCGAGGGTGCAGGTGTTCCGCGACTTCGTGGTCAGCAAGGCGCAGCGCTGGCCGTCTTAATTATCGCTCGATAACCCCCGGTCTCCGCATGACTGACATGCGGCATGGACGGTTGCTGCAGGGCGCAAACGCGGCTCATAGTGCAATCACACTGAGCATTGGCGTTGCGTTTTGTCCCCCTCCTCCAGTGGCGCGAGCGCTCAGTTATCCCTCTTGGAAGGTGATTGTGTCGGCCTCACGTGGCCAATACCTTAAGCCGGGCTCTCACGAGCCCGGCTTTTTTTCGCGGTGCCCGCAACCCGCTCACGGCGCCGTTACTGCCCGTTGACAGGATCCGTGCCGCCCATCATCATGGGCCCATGATCACGAGTTCGTGCACAGGCGCGCCGTCGAAAAAAGCTCCCCTTCCGGGGGCTTCGGATCGACGCGCGCGATAGACTTCTCGCTTCAGCCCGATCTGCAAAAACCCCCGCCGCGAGGTGCGGGGTTTTTTCTTGTCCCGTCTCCGGCTCAACCCCCTTAAGGAGATGGACCAATGACTGAGCTTCGATCTTCCGGCCTTCGATCTTTCCTGCACGGCCTCTGGCTGCCGCTGATTACGCCGTTTCGCGACGGTAGCCTCGACGAGACCTCGCTGCGGCGGCTGGTGCGGCACTACGCGGCGCTGCCCGTCGACGGATTGATCCTCGCCGCCACCTCCGGTGAAGGCCTGACCCTCGGCATGGCCGAACTTGAATGCATCGTCGAACTGGCGCGAACCGAGACGGCCGACAGCAAGCGCTACATGCCGATCTGTCTTGGGCTGTCCGGCAGCCATACCAGGAAGATGTGCCACACCCTGGACGAGACGGCGGCGTGGCCGATCGACGGCTATTTGATCGCGAGCCCCTATTACTCGCGACCATCGCAGCGCGGCCTGCTTCAGCATTTCAGCGCGCTCGCGGATCACGCCAGCTGGCCGATCGTGCTCTACAACATTCCCTACCGCACCGCGGTCGATCTTGCGAACGAGACGCTGCTCGAACTCGCCGGGCATCCGAACATCGTCGGCCTGAAGGATTGCTGCGCCGACCGCGCGCAGTCGATCGATCTCTTGCGCCGGCGGCCGGCCGGCTTTCGGATTCTGACCGGCGAGGACGCGCAATCCTACGAGGCGCTCGCCGACGGCGCCGACGGCGCCATCCTGCTCTCGGCCCACATCGAGACCGAGACATTCGCGGCCGTGGCCGCGCTCTTGAAGGAAGGCGACCGCGACGCCGCGCGGGCGCGCTGGGAGAGCGTGGCCGAGCTGACGCGGCTGCTGTTCACGGAGCCAAGCCCGGCCGCGGCGAAGTATTGGCTCTGGCGCACCGGCCTGATCGACAGCGCCGAGGTCCGGCTGCCGATGGTGGCGGTGAGCGCGGAGCTCGCGGCCCGGCTTGATGCCGAGATCGAGCGGCGGCTGCGGTCGCGCCATCGTCACGAGGAGCCCGCGGTCGCGCGGACGCGCGCCCGATGACAGGCTCCTCGCGAGGCAGGGGTCGGCTTGTCGGGGGATACCGCGAGTCGTCCGCACGCCGTCAAAATGCAGCGAACAACCCGAACCGGGCATTGAAACGGATCGACATCAGGCGTGTCGGTGGCGTTTTCTCCGGTGCGGCGGAAGCCGGGCT
>JBAVEE010000010.1:0-1542 GCA_049587575.1 Bradyrhizobium sp. | reverse complement strand
TCTTATCTGTTCACCTCAGAATCGGTTTCCGAAGGCCACCCGGACAAGGTTTGCGACCGGATTTCCGACGAGATCGTCGATCTGTTTTTTCGCGAGGGCCCAAAGGCCGGTATCGATCCATGGGCGATCCGCGCGGCCTGCGAAACCCTTGCCACCACCAACAAGGTGGTGATCGCGGGTGAGACCCGCGGTCCCAAATCCGTCACCAACGACCAGATCGAGAGTGTCGTTCGCGCGGCGATCAAGGATATCGGTTACGAGCAGGAAGGCTTCCACTGGAATACCTGCGACATCGAGATCCTGCTGCATCCGCAATCCGCCGACATCGCGCAGGGCGTCGATGCGCTGCAACCGGGCACCAACAAGGAAGAGGGCGCGGGCGACCAGGGCATCATGTTCGGTTACGCCACCAACGAGACGCCGGACCTGATGCCGGCGCCGCTGTTTTATGCCCACAAGATCCTGCGGCTGATCTCGGAGGCCCGTCACTCCGGCAAGGAGAAGGTGCTGGGCCCGGACTCCAAGAGCCAGGTCACGGTGCAATATGAAAACGGCAAGCCGGTCGGCGTGCGCGAGATCGTGGTCTCGCACCAGCATCTGATCGAGGACATGACGTCGAACCAGGTTCGCGAGCGCGTCGAGCCCTATGTGCGCCAGGCGCTGCCGGAAGGCTGGATCAACGGCAAGACCATCTGGCACATCAATCCGACCGGAAAATTCTTCATCGGCGGGCCCGACGGCGATACCGGTCTCACCGGCCGCAAGATCATCGTCGATACCTATGGCGGGGCTGCGCCGCATGGCGGCGGCGCGTTCTCCGGCAAGGATCCGACCAAGGTGGATCGTTCGGCAGCCTACGCCTCGCGCTATCTCGCCAAGAATATCGTTGCCGCGGGCCTCGCCGGGCGCTGCACGCTGCAGCTCGCCTACGCCATCGGCGTGGCGCGGCCGTTGTCGATCTATATCGATACCCATGGCACCGGGCAGGTGCCCGAGGAAAAGCTCGAGAAGGCCGTGGCCGAAGCGATGGATCTGACGCCGCGCGGCATCCGCAAGCATCTCGATCTCAACAAGCCGATCTACGCGCGGACCTCGTCCTACGGTCATTTCGGCCGCACGCCGGACAATGAGGGCGGGTTCTCGTGGGAAAAAACCGACCTCGCCGACGCGCTGAAGCGCGCCGTCTGACTATCTCCGTAATCGTCTTGCGTATTCCGGAAAGCAAGGGTGCTTTTCGGAATACGCTTTTCAAGGGATCAAACACATGACCGCCGCCGCCAAGAAGCCCGCCTTCACCGATTACATCGTCAAGGACATTTCGCTCGCCGAATTCGGCCGCAAGGAGATCTCGCTGGCCGAGACCGAGATGCCCGGCCTGATGGCGACGCGCGAGGAATACGGACCCAAGCAATCCCTGAAGGGCGCGCGCATCGCGGGCTCGCTGCATATGACGATCCAGACCGCGGTCCTGATCGAGACGCTGGCAGCACTCGGCGCCTACATCCGCTGGGTCTCCTGCAACATCTATTCGACGCAGGACCA
>JBAVEE010000009.1:0-3690 GCA_049587575.1 Bradyrhizobium sp. | reverse complement strand
ACGGTGACGCTCACCGAGCAAGGGGTCTTGCAGCTCGGCCCAATTGAAGTCCGGGCTTCGGCCCCCGGGGGGGTCGATTCGAGCTGAAGTTGCACGGTCGGCGGAGCCGATTTGAAGTAGTCCGTCGAAAACGACGAGCAACCGGCGAGACTTAGTGCTGTTCCGGCAATTACGATGACACGACGCATGATCAATCCGTACCCTGGTGCGGCCAACTGCCACAACCCCCTTTCGGACCATAGGAGCGTCAGAACAAACGCACAACCCCGCGGGCCTGTGCCGTTAATTGATGGTTAACGCAGGCCGTCCCACGGATGGTCCAAGCCACTCCAAATAAAGTCGAAGCAATTGATATTGCGCTTGGATTACGGCGATTGGCTCCCCGTCATTGACGTGACCTAAATCTTGGGGTGATCTGCCCTAATCCCCGGCGCACGGGATCATTCGCGTCTACTTATCGGCGACCGCGTGGAAGCTTCAGCCTCGATTGAAATAGCCAAGCATGTGCTGCTTTCCTGCGGTCTCATTCTTGCCATTGGCACCCTCACTGGCATGCTGGCGCAAAAGCTCGGGATTCCCGATGTCGCGGTGTTTCTGGCGGTCGGGATGGGAATCGGACCGGCGGCGCTCGGCCTCATCGATATCAAGGCTGATTCGGCACTGAACCAGATCATCCTGCTGTTCGGCGCCAGCTACATTCTTTTCGACGGTGGCGCGTCGCTGCGCTTCAACGTCTTGAAGCAGGTGTGGATCACCATTGTCGTGATTGCGACCGCCGGCGTGATCATCACGGCCGTCATCACAGCCGTGGCCGCCCATTTTATTCTCGGCGCCCCCCCGATCATTGCGTTGCTGCTTGGCGCGACCCTGGCTTCGACCGACCCGGCCACTTTGGTCCCGATCTTCCAGCAGATTCGGGTTCGCGACCGGGTCGCGCAAACCGTCATGAGCGAGTCGGCTTTCAACGACGCCATGGGGGCGATCGTCACCTTCGGCGTGCTGGCGGTGGCAATGGGGACCGGTGAATTCTCGCTGATATCCTCCCTGTTCGATCTGCTTAAGCAATCCATCATCGGCATCGTCGCCGGCATTGCGTTCGGATATCTGGCCGCGCTGCTGATCGCGCATGAACGGCTTGCATTCCTCGCTGAATACGGACCTGTCGTGACACTGGTCGCCGTGATCGGCGCCTATTTCGCGGCCGACGGCCTGCAGGCCAGCGGTTTCATGGCGGTCTTCGTCTTCGGCATGGTGCTCGGAAACAAGGAATCGCTCGGTTTTGCAATGGAGGCCGGCGAGGCCCGAAAGCTCGACGAATATGTCTCGACCACCGCTTTCATCATGCGGCTCTTCATCTTTATTCTGGTCGGTGCGCAAGTCGATTTCGGTCTCATGAGCCGATATCTGTGGGGCGGCGTGGCTGTCGTTACGGTTTTGATGCTGGTTGCCCGGCCGATAACCGTTTTCGCGTGTGCGCTGCCCGACCGCCGCGCGCGGTGGAGTGTGCGCGAGATGCTGTTCATGTGCTGGACGCGCGAGACCGGTGTGATCCCGGGGGCGCTGGCCGGGCTGCTTTTGGGCATGAAAGCGCCCGGCGCTCAAATGATATCGTCGGTCACCTTCATCGCCATTCTCATGACGATTCTGATCCAGGCCCCCACCACCGAATGGCTCGGCCGCAGACTGGGGCTTATGCAGGCAAATCAGGGCTAATCGAGCACGACCCGGAAAAGCGGAAACCGGCTTTTGCCCGCGACAAATGCGAGAGCGTTTTCGCGGAGACATCTTGAATTTCAGAAAAGCCTGGCCGGTTCAGGCGCCCCATCGCCATCGCCACGTCTGAAATATATAAAATAGATCAGATATTTAGGCTTTCCACGGCGGCAGGCAGCTCGTTCATGTGATTGATCAACCGGTCGGGATTGAGGTCGGCAATCGGTACCTCGGAATACCCGAAACCAACCCCGATGACCGGAACGCCGGCGCGGCGGGCCACGCCGATATCCGGACCGGCATCGCCGACCATGATCGCGGAGGAAATGTCGCCGCCCGCGCGGGCGAGCGTCTGCTGCAATATCGCCGGATCGGGCTTGGAGATGCCGAATGTATCGGCGCCGCAAATCGCGGAAAACCGCGCGCTCAATCCGAGCCGGTCCAGCAGAAGTTTCGACAACCACTCCAGCTTGTTGGTGCAGACCGCAAAGCGGAATCCGCGTGTCCCGAGGTCATCAAGCGCCTTTTCCAACCCTTCGAACGGTCGCGAAACGTCGGCGATATGCTCGGCATAGTAGGCGATGAAGTCGTCGGTGAGCCGGGTGATGTCGCCGACGCTTGCGGCGCGGCCCTCCACTTCGAGCCCGCGCTCGATCAGCCGGCGGGCGCCCGCGCCGATCATGTTGCGTGCCGAATGCAGCGGGACGGGCGGCAGGCCCTCGCGATCGAGCACAAAATTGAGCGCGTTGATCAGGTCGGGCGCCGTATCGACGAGCGTGCCATCAAGATCGAATACGACGGTGCGGACGTAAGCCATGGTGAATCGCTACCGGTCCGCGCACAATCATGCAAGTAGTGGAAACAGGTATCTGTCATAATCCTTAGATAGCGGGGACGATCATGCGGGAACTCGCCGGCAAGACGGCATTCGTGACAGGCGGGGCCAGCGGAATCGGGTTTGCGCTCGGACGGGCCTTTTGCGGAGGCCGGTATGAAGGTGATGCTCGCCGATATCGAGCCGGACGCGTTGGCGGCCGCCGTCGAAAGCCTGCAGAGCGTCGGGCCCGGCGTCCGCGGCGTTAGCTGTGACGTCGCCGATCCCGCCAGCCTCGAGCGCGCGGCTCATGCGTCGTACGAGGCGTTCGGAAACGTGCATGTGGTTTGCAACAATGCCGGCGTCGCCGCCGGGGGCGGCATCGACAACATTTCTATCGAGAATTGGCGATGGGTACTCGACGTCAACCTGATGGGTGTCCTGCATGGCGTCCGTACCTTTCTTCCGCATATCCGTGCCCACGGCGAAGGCGGCCACATCGTCAACACCGCCTCGATGGCCGGGATGCAGACCGGGCTCGGGTTCAGCCCCTATGGGGCCAGCAAGTTTGCCGTGGTCGGCATGTCGGAAGGTCTCGCGGCGCAGGTCAGGCCGCTTGGAATCGGGGTCAGCGTACTGTGTCCGAGCTTCGTGCGCACCCGCATTGGCGAGAGCGGGCGGAACCGGCAGCAATGCTACGGTCCGATGCCAAGCCTCGATCCGAACAGCCCGGCGGCCGCGGTCGTCGCCGAGATCGCCTCCCGCCTGCAAGCCGGTCTGGAGCCAGCCGCTGTCGCCGCGCGCGTTCTCGACGCCATCAGGAATGACGAACTTTACGTGTTCACGCACCCGAATATGCGCGAAGAGGTAGACGAGCGATTTTCAGCCATCCAGGCGGCGATGGACAGGGTGGTTCGCTAACCCAAAGTCACCACACCCTGGTCTTGATAGCGCTGTTCCTCCCTTTAAAACGACGCTAGATATTCCCCGCCGCCGATCGCGCGATCGGCCGTGGCTTGCGGAGGATGGTTGGCGCGTGAGCATGGATGAATTGAAACGGCAGGCGGCGGCCCGCGCGCTTGAGTTCGTGCAGGACGGCATGAAGCTCGGGCTCGGCACCGGATCGACCGCGAAGCATTTTGTCGAGCTTCTCGGCGCGCGGG
>JBAVEE010000008.1:0-2289 GCA_049587575.1 Bradyrhizobium sp. | reverse complement strand
TTGCTTCGTCGCTTCACTCCTCGCAATGACGTGGGTACACACCTTCGCATTCTCGCCGCTTGTTTCGCGCGAGGCTTGGCCGGCTCGTTCCGCCCTCTCCATTCGGAGGGCGCGGGGAATGCCGGGCGCCCGATGCCCCCGATAGCCGCGTGTGCAATGTTATTGGGTAGAAGCGCACACGCGTTAGTCAGGTCACACCGGAATCACCCGGCATTCCCCACGCAATGGTTTTACGGCTTATACGTGATCTCCCCGGGGACCGGGCTTTCTTGCCCCCGTCATTGACGGAGTTGCCTCCACCAACTTGACGCCAGCGTCGAGGCGTCAGGACCACACGACTTCGCCGTCCGCAAGAAAAGCGCTCTCGCCAGAAGCGCCGCCCGCGTCCACCGCATCCCGCCCCGCGGCCGTGACGATCGCGTGTCGCCCCTCTCTGGGACGGGGCGAGTCGGTAAAGGTGATTTGCCCAGCCTCGTCGGGCAAATCACGCGTTTCCCCCCCTGCCGGATGGCCATGAGCAATCAGCTGCGTACGATTTCTGCGAAACCATGACCAGCTACCCGCACTTCCCGGTTGCAAAACTTGACCGGCGCGGCATGGTTAGCCGATGTCCGCGAAGACCAGCGAACCGCAGGATCAGCCGACCGAGGCGCCGCATTATCACGGCCACCGGGAGCGGCTGCGCGAGCGTTTTCAGAATGCCGGGCCGGATGCACTGAGCGACTACGAGTTGCTGGAGATGGTGCTGTTCACCGCCCAGCCGCGGAGCGACATGAAGCCGCTGGCCAAATCGCTGCTCAAGACATTCGGCTCGTTTGCCGAGGTTATCCATGCGCCGGAACCGCGGCTGCGCGAGGTCAAGGGCATTGGCGAGCGGACGATCGCCGAATTCAAACTGATCGCGGCGGCGGCACACCGCATCGCCAAGGGCCGGTTGCGGGAGCGTACGCTGCTGTCGTCATGGAACGATGTGATCGACTATTGCCGCACCAGCATGGCGTTTGCCGACAAGGAGCAGTTTCGCATCCTGTTTCTCGACAAGCGCAACCAGCTGATATCGGACGAAGTGCAGCAGACCGGCACGGTCGACCACACCCCGGTCTATCCGCGCGAAGTGATAAAACGGGCGCTGGAATTATCGGCGACCGCGCTGATCCTGGTGCACAACCACCCCTCCGGCGATCCGACACCGTCGCAGGCGGACATCCAGATGACCAAGGCCATCGTCGATATCGCAGCCCCGCTGGGGATATCGGTTCACGACCACATCATCGTCGGCAAGAACGGCCATGCCAGCATGAAGGGGCTGCGGCTGATTTAGAGTTCACGAGGTGAGCCGCGTGACGGGCCGGACGCCAATGGATACTCCAAGGCCGTTTCCGCTGATCGAGGAAAGAGGCCGAGCCCTGGCATCAAAGGTTTCCCAAATACTTTGAGCCTGCGGAAGGCGAAACGGCCCCTTACTCACAGGGCTCGGCGCCGACAGGACACCAAGGCTCGCGCACCTGCCGCATCGAACCAACGACAAGGCCCGCAGCTCCAAACTGCGGGCCTTGTGCGATTCGAGTTCGTGCCGGCTGGTTTGGTTAGTAGCAATAGCGAGGCGACACGCGAATCCAGGCGCCATCGCGCCGCTGGATGTAACAACCATTGCGGTAATAGTAATAACCGGCCCGGCGCCGTTCACCGTCAGCGGCAATCGCAGCTCCGGTGCCTGCACCGACGATCGCGCCTATCGCGGCACCGCGGCCTCCGCCGACGGCCCCGCCGACGATGGCGCCACCGACTCCGCCCAGCAGCGCGCCGCCAAGCGCGTCCTGGGCCGCGGCCTCGTGAACCGGCATCGCCAGCGCCACCGCCAACAACGCAGCACTTCCAACAGTTCGAAACATTCTGCAGTTCTCCGTTTTTCCGCGCGGCAAGTTACTACGCCTGTTCCCGGCCGGTTTGACGCAGATCATGGATAGCGCGGGATTTCCGGCGCTCCGAGCCGGGTCTCGGTCGGGCGGGCCGCGCGATCTTAAGTTGATGAACTTGCCGCATCGGCGGCCTCGGCGGCACGCCGCAGCAGCAGGTCGCGTTCGCGCTTATTGCCCGCAAGCGCTGCCGCGGCCTCGAACGCGGCGCGGGCTTCGCCATGGCGGCCGAGCTTGCTGAGCAGGTCGCCGCGGACGCTACCGAGCAGATGATAGGCCTTGAGCGCGGGCTCGTGCACCAGGCTGTCGACGATCGCCAGCGCCGCTTGCGGCGCCTCCGCCATCCCGACGGCGACCGCGCGGTTGAGTTCGA
>JBAVEE010000007.1:0-1969 GCA_049587575.1 Bradyrhizobium sp. | reverse complement strand
ATGCCGATCGCCGAATTTGCTCACGACAAGGACGGCAAGAGCCGCGACATTGTCATGATCGTCGATGAGGCGATCGACAACGAATGCGCCGAGCCGCGGCAGATGGTCTGGTTCGCCGACGTCACGGTGGAAAATCGTCCGATGATGATTTCGAGCTACACCGTGAAGGAGGCCTCCGGCTCGTTCTGCGAGCGGGGAGGGCGGTTCGGTTCGCATTCCTCCAACGAGAGCATGGCGCCGGTGTTCTACAAGAAGATGGCGTTCATCTCGTTCTTCAATGCCGGGGTGCGCGCGCTCGATATCCGCGATCCCTACCACCCGACCGAGGTCGGTTATTTCATCCCCTCGATCACGGCGGCGACCGACAAGCGCTGCGTCAAGATCGACGGCAAGGATCGCTGCAAGGTCGCGATCCAGACCAACAATGTCGAGACCGACGATCGCGGCTACATCTATATCGTCGATCGCGCCAACACCGGCCTTCATATCCTGGAATTGACCGGGCCGGCCCGTGCCGTGGCCGGCCTGCCATAAGCGGTGAGCTGAAATGCGCGGACTGCTGATAACAGCGTTTGCCGCGGCGATTTTCGCCGCGTCCGGCGTCGCCGGCGATCAGCATGTCCGCGCCGCGCGCGAGGGCTGGCGCGAGATCGCCTGGCCGTTTCCGCGCGATGGATGGCCCGCCGGCCGCGCCTTCCGTTGCGAAGCGCAGGTCTGCGGCGGCGAGGTCGAAGTCTATGCCCGGCCCAAGATCGGCTTCTGCAATTGCGACACCGGGGTCGCCGACGACGACGAAGTCGATCGCGTCGCCGATCTCGATCTGATGAGCGAGCGCTTCGTTCCGCTCGAAGCGGGAAAGCTGATCCGGGTCGCCGACATGCAAGGACGCATCCGCGCCTATGACCTGCAGATCGCGGGCGGCGCGCGGCACACCGCCATCGGCATCGCGGTATCGCGCGGCTGTGACCTCATGGTCGCGGTGGCGCAAGGTGCGGGGGCTGCGCCGGACGTCCAGCGCGTGGCGCTGGAATTTCTGGCGTCGGACGACATCACGCGCTGGATGACGAAGGCGATGGACGGGGGCTGAGGCGACGCGTTTCCTTACCTCGCCCCGCAAGCGGGGAGAGGTAGAAGCGCCGCGACTTCCGCTCATGCGCCAACCATGCATAATCGGGAAAGCCTTCCGATTGAATCGCGAGCCCTCCCCATGTCCCTCCAGGTCTACCTCGCCTTCGTCGCCGCCTGCATCGCGCTGGCGCTGCTGCCCGGTCCGATCGTGACGCTGGTGATCGCCAACGGCCTGCGGCACGGCACCCGCGCGGCGCTGACCAACATCGCCGGCGTGCAGGCCGGGCTTGCGATCGTGATCGGCGTCGTCGCGGTCGGGCTGACCTCGATGATGGCGACCATGGGCTACTGGTTCGACTGGGTGCGCTTTGCCGGCGCCGCCTATCTGGTCTGGCTCGGCATCAAGCTCATTCGTGCGCCGGTCGCGGGCGTCGAGGCCGAGGCGCCGCCGCCGCCGCCGCGCGGCGGGTTCTTCCTGCAGGGTTTTCTGGTGCTGCTCTCCAACCCCAAGGTGCTGGTGTTCTTCGGCGCGTTCATTCCGCAGTTCATCGACATGGGCCGGGACCATGTATCGCAGGTGGCGCTGCTCGGCGTCACCTTCATGGTGATCGCCGGCATGACGGACGCGGCCTATGCGCTGCTCGCCGGCCGCGCGCGGCTGTTCTTCTCGGCGCGCCGCACCCGGCTGCTGTCGCGCGTCTCCGGCGGCTTCATGATCGGCGGCGGCATCTGGCTGGCGCTGACGCGGGCAAGGTAGATGCAATGCTCGATCGATTTCCGAATGCGAATAGTACGGCGCGTGCCGCACACTGAGATGTGCTCCCTCCCCCCTTGTGGGGGAGGGCTGGGGAGAGGGGTAAATCGAGAAGGCAGCGCTCGTGGCCACCCCCCTCCCTAACCC
>JBAVEE010000006.1:0-2501 GCA_049587575.1 Bradyrhizobium sp. | reverse complement strand
GCCGACATGATCAGCGGATTGAGCACGATCTGTCGTACCAGCAGGCCGAGCGTTTGCAGCCAGTGCCGGCCTTCGCCATCGGTCAATGCGATCAACAGCGGCACGATCGAAAACAGAAAAATGCTGTCGCAGCAGAAGATCAAGGCGGTGGGCGCGGAAGCCTTGGCGCCAAGTACCGCCAGCGCCAGGCCGGGTCCCATATAGCCGATGTTGCCGTAGCCGCCGGAAAGGCCGGCCAGCGTTGCCTCGCGGAACGAGAGCCGCCCCATCAGCCGGCCCGCCGACATGGCAAGGGCGAAGGCGATCGCCGTACCAAGCGTGGTCGCTATCAGGAATGGCGGGTTGTTGAGTTCCTCAAAGGGCGTCCTTGACGTGATCCCGAACAGCAACGCCGGCAGCGAAACATAGAGCAGGAAGAAGTTCATCCACGCCAAGCCTTGCTCGGGGAGGTCCCTCGTCTTGCCACAGGCGTACCCGATGAAGATCAGGCCGAAATACGGTAAGGCGAGGTTGAGGATGGCGACCATGAGGGACGTTTCTTTTCATTGTTCTTGGCCCCGATCGGCACCTGGGACGGACCAGCCACGGCAAAGGTTAATTCGCCCGTTTGCCTCTAGCATCGGCCACAATCATGGTCTATTCGACGAGATATGATAAAAGCGCGTACCGCCAAATTTCAGATCGGACAGATTGTTCGTCACCGGATTTTCTCTTTCCGGGGCGTGATTTTCGATATCGATCCGGAATTCAACAACACCGAGGAATGGTGGTTATCGATCCCCGAAGAGGTCAGGCCGCACAAGGATCAGCCCTTCTATCACCTACTCGCCGAGAATTCGGAGTCCGAATACGTCGCCTACGTTTCAGAGCAGAATCTCCTGCCGGACGATTCAGGCGAGCCGATCCGGCATTCGCAGGTCGCCGAGATCTTCGTGAAAGACAAGTCGGGTGGCTATCGCCCGCGCAATCCGTCGCTGAACTGACAGCCGCGCCAGGCGCGGCGTGACCGGCAAGGCCTACGCACCAAAAAAAGGCGCCCTGTTCGAGCGCCTTTTTTGTTCATCAATAAAGAGCGGTCCTACTTGGCGGCCGGATTGGCGGCTGCAGCACCGGCAGGCTGGTTAGCCTCAAGCTTCTTGCGCGCTTCCTCGGCGCGCTTCTGCAGTTCTTCCTGCAATTTCTTCTGGGTTTCCTCGAACACCTTCGGGTCGGTCGGAGGCCCATCATAGGCCTTGGCAAAATCGCCCAGCGGCAGTGGCAGGGTAATCGGTTGGTTGTTGGAGTTGATCGCCTGGACTACCAGATTCTGCCCCTTCTTGAGGTTCGCGAGCAGTTCCGGAGTCACTTCGTAATCAGACATACAACCGTTCTGGAAGCAGATCACATACGGGGCCTGCGCCGGAGGATTGTTGTCGACGATGATGCGGGTGCCGTGACCGAGCAGCATGCCCAGCGGGAGCGTCACGCGCAGGATCTTCTTGGGCTCGCCTTCGGGCTCGATGACAACGGCCGCGATGACGGGCTGGCCGGACTCGATGCGGCCGTCCTTTCCGGTAAAGCAAACCTGCTTGGCATTGGCATCCTGGCCCTTGAGACAAAATTTGGTCCAGGGCGCATAGATCAGTTGAACCTGTTGCTCCGCTGGCGGAGCGGCCGGAGCGCCAGCCGCGGGCGGCGAGGCCTGCTGCGGCGTCGGTGCGGGCGCCGCAGGAGCAGCCTTCGGAGCAGCCTTCTTGGCCTTGGGCGCGGCGGGTGCTGGAGCCTGGGCGCGGGCGTCCGGAGCAAGCAATGCGGCCGTCAAAGCCGTCACTGCCATCAAGGCGAAGACCCGCCCACGCGGCCAGACGGGCGCGGCCAAGATACGGAAATTCATTGCGGAAAACCCTTTCTGAACGGGAGCGCCCGAAACCGCTGCAGGCACCGACATCTAGCCGTTTGGGCGGCTGTCTCCTTGCCAATTGAGGCAGATGCGTGACAGCCCTGCCCCTTGGTCAATTGCACGCCTTCATACAGGCGCGGGCGAAAAGATCAATGCCAACGGGTATCTTTGGCGCATGTCACGGCTCAGCCCGATCGCCATGGTAAAATGAACTAGTGGACCATAGCGAATCAAATCAGCGCGCTAGGTGGCAGGTTCCAGGGCACGGGTGCGCTGGCGCTTTGGTCTGTGGCATCCTCCTCATTCTCGGCCTCTTTGTCGCGACCGGCATCAACGGGGCGTCGGCGGCCCAAAGCTACGCCATTGCCATGCATGGGACGCCGGCGTTGCCGGCCGATTTCACCCATATGCCCTATGCCGATCCGGACGCGCCGAAAGGCGGCCGGCTGGTTGAGGGCGTTCTCGGTACCTTCGACAGTCTCAACCCCCTCTTCGTCAGGGGCGTTGCAGTGCAGCAGATCAGGGGATTTGTGGTCGAGAGCCTAATGGCCCGGGGTAACGATGAGGCGTTCACACTGTACGGACTTCTGGCCAAAAGCGTGGAGACCGACGACGCCAGGAG
>JBAVEE010000005.1:0-4564 GCA_049587575.1 Bradyrhizobium sp. | reverse complement strand
CCGAACACCACGAGCCCGGCCTCGAGATAGCGCCGCACCACATGGGAATGTTCGCGGGCGACGACGCGCTGCATCGACCGGCTGCCATAGGTCGTCGGCAGGCCGGCCTAGTCCTGCGCGCAATCCTTGATCAGGAAGGGAACGCCGGCGAAAGGACCGGTAAGCGGCTTCTCCAATTGGGAGCGGGCTTCGCCCTCCATCAAGCGGCAGATCGCATTTGTCTTCGGCTGGGCCGCCGCGCTCTGCCGGAGCGCGAGGTCGAGCAATTCCGCCGCGGTTGTCTCGCCGCGCGCAACGCAGTCCGCCAGCGCTACGGCGTCGCGCTTCAGATATTCGGCGAAATTCATGAGGTACCCCCGTCGGCCGGCCTGCCGCTATCGTAGCGCCTTTGCAGGGGTATGCCAGTCATCCGGCAACTCGGAAGGGAGCCTCCGCAGTGATCTCCGCTAGCTGCGCGCGATCCGCCTCGGCGATCCCGGGCGGATTTCGATTCTCTGGTCCGTAGCATCGGTCGGAAGGTCGCGATCCCACCAATAGCCGTATGACTCAGAGCGGAAGCCCCGCTTCGTGCAGGGCCTCGACCACCAGATTGCAATAGGTTTCCGGCAGCGGCGGCATCCCGCGCTGCACCTCCGATACCGTCAGCCCCGGATATTGCTGCCGCAGCGCCTGAAGGCTTCGGCGGGCCTCTGGTTTGGCGCCCCCAAGCACATAAGCCGGGCACAGGGTTCGATGCACCCAGATCGCCGATGGATGCTCCATCAGCCCACGCTGCTGCCACCTGGCAGCTTCGACATAATTGCCGGCCGTGAAATAGGCACAGCCGATTCCGACCATATTGTTGAATGCGAGGGGATCCTGGGGCGCGAGGTCGAGCGCGATCTTGAAACGCTCGACGGCGGATTCGGAGTCGCCTCGATACGCATCGATCCAACCGCTGCGGCTCCACGCCCACGCCGATCCCCCGTCAAGCGAGAGCGCCTTGCGGACGACCAGGTCGGCGGTATCGAGTTCGTTGAGCAATGTGAGGGCGTTGCCGAGGACGGCAAGCACGGTGGCATCGCCGGAAAGCGCGCGCGCCTTCTGCACCAGTTCGATGCTCCGGGCGCGTTCCTGCCGCGGCTCGGCGGTAAAATGATAGACCACGCGCTGTATGTGGGCCCAGGCGGCAAGCGCTGTCGCAAGAGCATAGCCAGGGTCTTGCTCCATCGCGCGGGCGAGCAATTCGATCGCGCTCGCATTTCCCTCGGCGTCGAGCGAGAGCACGCCCGGCATGGCCCTGAGCGCGAGGTCGTGCGGGCCGAGCTCATTGCCGGGTTTTCGCAGCGCGTGATTGATCTCCGCAATTCGAAGCTGCGATTGAAGTGCAGCGGCAACCCTGACGGCCAGATGTTCTTCCACGCCGACGGTGTCGCCCAGGACGCCGTCGGAACGATATGCCCAGATCTGGCAACCGGCTTCCTTGTCCATCAACCGAAAGATCAGCCGCGTCTGCATCCCCGATCCCCGGATCGCGCCGATCAGATGATAACGCGCCGATCCGGGCTCCCTTCCGACCAAAATTCCGGCGCGCATCATCGCGAAGGAAAGATCGTCGGCAATATTGGCCGCGATCTCGAAATGTTCCGGACTCGCTTCGATCTGGCCAAGAGCAACCGTCGGCCATTCGCGCGACGGCACAAGGCACGAAGGCGTCGCGGCGATGGCTGCGGCGAATACAGCCTGCCGCTTCCGGGTCTGGGACGGCGTCTCGCCGTAGCGGCGGCGATATTCGACGGAAAAGCGTCCGCAATGGCGGAAGCCCCAACGCAGCGCGATGTCCGTGACCCTGACGTCGGCCGCCCCCTGCAGCAGCTCGCGCCGCGCAGCTTCGAAGCCGATATCGCGAAGCACGGCGCGGGGTGTCTTGCCCAGGAAGGCCAGAAATTGCCGCTGCAACGTCCTGCTGGAAACACCGGCGACAGCAGCCAGTCCGGTGACCGACCAGGGGTGCCCGACACTCGCATGTATCGCTTCGAGCGCGCGCCGAACGCTGCGCGGCAGCAGTATTCTGTTCGACGATTTGTCCGGGCCGGCCGTCATTTCAAAATTCCGAAAGCCCCGATCATGAGTCTCGAATGCGGCAAAAAAGTTCACGTTCCGGATAGCCGTGTCGCAAACTGGATAGGCACCCGCCGGAGCCCGGTCTAAATCCGGTCATTCACCCCGGATTTCAAAGGGAGAAAAGCATGATTGCCTCGTCAGCCGCGCAAAGCCAGCATCCCGTCCAGCCCGATCTCAACGCATTGAAGGTCCGTCAGCACGGAGCCTGGTCCTCAGGCGACTATGCCGTCGTTGGCGCGACCTTGCAGATTGTCGGCGAACAACTCTGCGAAGCCCTCGATATTCGCTCGGGGCAGAAGGTGCTGGACGTCGCCGCCGGCAACGGCAATGCCACCCTGGCAGCGGCGCGCCGCTGGTGTGATGTTGTCTCCACTGACTACGTGCCGAGCCTGCTCGCACGCGGTCGAAACCGCGCCGCGGCCGAGGGTTTGTCGATCAGGTTCGAGGAGGCGGACGCGGAAGCACTATCGTTTGCCGACGCCAGCTTCGACGCGGTGGTCTCGACCTTCGGAGTGATGTTTACGCCTGATCAGGACAAAGCTGCGGCGGAACTGCTCCGGGTATGCAGGAGCGGGGGCAAGATCGGTCTGGCGAACTGGACGCCGGAGGGCTTTATCGGCCAGGTCTTCAAGACAATTGGCAGGCACCTGCCGCCGCCGGCCGGTGCGAAATCGCCCGCTCTGTGGGGGACCGAGGCACGCATCAAGGAAATGTTCGGACCTTCCGCCACCTCCATCAAGGCCGAGCGACGCAATTTCATCTTTCGCTACCGGTCAGCGGAGCATTTCCTCGACGTCTTCAGGAATTATTATGGCCCCATGTTGAAGGCCTTTGCGGCGCTTGACGCCGCGAACCAGCAAGGGCTGCAAGACGATCTTCTGGCACTCATTGGCCGGATGAATCGCGCCGAGGACGGTACCATGGTCGTTCCCGGCGAATATCTGGAGATCGTGATTACAAAGCGCTGAAATCCATGCGAGCCGAAGCCGACCGAATCGCCCACCGCTTCGGCTCCTGAAATTTCAGCACGGCAGCGGCGCGGCGGCGAATCCGATTCCTGGGCTTGATCCGCTCGCCGCGTCCATCATGCCGGCTAGACGCGGGTGCGCCCGCGCGCGAGACCCACCACGGCCGAAACCAGAAACAGCACCACGGCGATGAAGAAGATGGTCTTGGCGATTTCGATGGATACGCCGGCGATGCCGCCGAAGCCGAGAATGCCCGCAATCAATGCGACGATCAGGAACGTAACGACCCAGCTCAACATGATGAAAACCCCTGTTTCCAGTTCTTGTTTCGATGTCGGCGCGACGGAGAACATCGCGCCTCGGCTGCGGAAATAATCCGCCGTCGGAACAAATGTTCCGGCCGGTTCAGGCCCCTGAAACCAGCAAAAATGCGGTTATCGCGGGAACAAAATCAGGGCCTGCCGTCCAAACCGGCGCCGGCAGCCACGACGGGATAACTCCTGTCAAATCCGCCCGGAAAACCCTATATGCCCTCCAATCCTGCTATGAAGGCTCCCCTTCACCGCCCCGCGGTGCCATCGTGGGCGGAACGCGAATCGCAAATGACCGAGCCGAACAAGCTGACCCATCACGGCGCTCCCGCCCACCAGCCGGCGGCTGGCGGCATCGCCGCGCGCGCCCGGGCGGCTGCGACCCCGCAATATCTCGCTGGCCTCAATCCCGAGCAGCGCGAGGCGGTGGAAACGCTGGATGGCCCGGTGCTGGTGCTGGCCGGCGCCGGCACCGGCAAGACCCGCGTGCTGACCTGCCGCATCGCCCATATTCTGAGCCAGGGCCGGGCGCGGCCGGGCGAAATCCTCTCGGTCACCTTCACCAACAAGGCGGCGCGCGAGATGAAACTGCGCCTCGGCCACATGCTCGGCCAGGCTGTCGAAGGCATGCCGTGGCTCGGCACCTTTCATTCCATCGGCGGCAGAATCCTGCGCAGCCATGCCGAACTGGTGCAACTGAAGTCCAATTTCACCGTGCTCGACGTCGACGATCAGGTCAGGCTGCTGAAGCAGCTGTTGCAGGCCGAGGGCATCGACGACAAGCGCTGGCCGGCACGCATGCTCGCCGGCCTGATCGACAGCTGGAAGAATCGCGGGTTGACGCCGGCGCAGGTGCCGCCGGGCGAAGCCGCGGTGTTCGGCAACGGCAAGGGCGGCAAGCTTTATGCGAGCTATCAGGAACGGCTGAAGATCCTCAACGCCGCCGATTTCGGCGATCTGCTGCTGGAAAACATCCGGCTGTTCCGCGAACACCCCGACGTGCTCCGGCAATATCAGAACCGCTTCAAGTTCATTCTGGTGGACGAATATCAGGACACCAACGTCGCGCAGTACCTCTGGCTGCGGCTGTTGTCGCAGGCGCCGTCTTCTTCGGCCTCGCCCCGCTTGCGGGGAGAGGTCGGCGCGCAAAGCGCGCCGGGTGAGGGGGACTCACCCTACGCC
>JBAVEE010000004.1:0-3233 GCA_049587575.1 Bradyrhizobium sp. | reverse complement strand
TATTGGCCGATGCGGAAACGGCGAAGTCGATGGGCAAGGCCGTCAACATCAGGGCGACCGCGCATGCCCAGGATTTTCTGCCGATGTCGAAGCGCGATATCCTGCAGTTCGAAGGCTGCACCGTGGCGTGGCAGCGCGCGCTGCAATCCGCGGGCGTGCAGCTTTCCGATCTGTCCTTTGTCGAAACCCATGACTGCTTCACCGTCGCCGAGCTGATCGAATATGAGGCGATGGGACTGACGCCGAGGGGGCAGGGTGCCCGCGCCATCAAGGAAGGCTGGACCCAGAAGGACGGCAAGCTGCCGATCAATCCCTCCGGCGGACTGAAGGCAAAGGGTCATCCGATCGGCGCCACCGGGGTTTCCATGCACGTGATGACGGCGATGCAGCTGCTCGGTCAGGCGCCCGAGGGGATGCAGATCAAGGATGCCAAACTCGCCGGCATCTTCAACATGGGCGGGGCTGCGGTCGCCAATTACGTCTCGGTGCTGGAGCCCGCAAAGTAGGGCTTGAGCGATGAACGTCGCCGAATGGCTGGCGGCATCGGCGCGTCTGCGCCCCGATGCGCCGGCGCTCTTGACCGGCTTCGATCTCGATGCGGACTATGCCACTTTCGCGCGGCGCGCTTCCGCGATCGGTGCGGCGTTGTCGCGCGACTACGGCATTGCGGCCGGCGACCGCATCGGCCTGTTCGCGACCAATTGCACGCAATATCTTGAATGCCTTTATGGCATCTGGTGGATCGGCGCGGTCGCGATCCCGATCAACGCCAAATTGCACGGACGCGAGGCGGCATGGATCTGCAGCGATGCCGGCGCCAAACTGACTTTCGTTTCCGACGACACGCTCGAGGCGTTGATGGAGGCCAAAGATGGTCTGCCGGAAGCGATGAAGATGCTGTCGGTCGACAGCGATGCCTACCGCGCGATGCGCGAGGGCAAGGGCGCGCCCGCGCCGTTACCCCGCGAGGTCGATGATCTGGCGTGGCTGTTCTACACCTCCGGCACCACCGGCCGGCCGAAGGGCGTGATGCTGAGCCACGGCAATCTGGTGGCGATGTCGCTTTGTTATCTTGCCGACGTCGATCATGCGACGCCGAACGACGCCTCGCTTTACGCCGCACCGATCTCGCACGGCGCGGGCCTTTACCATTTCCCGCACGTCCGCATGGGCGGGCGGCACGTCATCCCGGAATCCGGCGGCTTCGATCCGGATGAAGTGCTCAATCTTGGCCGGCAGCTCGACAACGTCGTGATGTTCGCGGCGCCGACGATGGTTCGACGTCTGGTCGATGCCGCCAAGCGTCGCGGCGAAAGCGGCGAGGGCATCCGCACCATCATCTATGGCGGCGGCCCGATGTATCTCGCCGATATCAGGGACGCGATCGCGACCATGGGCCAGCGCTTTGTCCAGATCTACGGCCAGGGCGAATCGCCGATGACGATCACCTCGCTGAGCCGGGAATGGCACGCCCGCACCGGTCATCCGCGCTATCTCGAGCGCCTCGCCTCCGTCGGACCGGCGCAGAGCGTGATGTCGGTCCGCATCACCGGTCCGGACGGAAATCCGCTGCCGGCGGGTGAAACCGGGGAAGTCGAGGCCAAGGGCACCGCCGTCATGCTCGGCTATTGGAATAACCCGAAAGCCAACGCGGAGACCCTCAAGGATGGCTGGCTGCGCACCGGCGACGTCGGGCGGCTGGACGAGGACGGGTTTTTGACGCTGTCGGATCGTTCCAAGGACGTGATCATTTCAGGCGGCACCAATATCTATCCGCGCGAGGTGGAGGAGGCGCTGCTGACGCACGCCGACGTGCGCGAGGTCTCGGCGATCGGGGTGCCGGATCCCGACTGGGGCGAGATCGTCGTCGCCTGCGTGGTACTGGAAGACGGCGCTGCGGTTGACGATGCTAAACTGGACGCGCATTGCCTCGCCTCGATCGCGCGCTTCAAGCGGCCGAAGCGTTACGTCTATCTCAACGCGCTGCCGAAGAACAATTATGGCAAGGTGCTGAAGACCGAGTTGCGCGAGATGATGGCCAAGTAAGCAAGGTTGTCTCCCGAGACCGCCGCCCGAAGGGTACTGCAAATATCTCTAGGTCCACGTCCGCTGTCGCGGTAGCCTTGCGAAACCCATCACCCGGAGAATGTTTCATGAGCCAGGAAAGCTCGCTATCGCTGTCAGAGCTCAACGATCGCATTGCGATCCTTCAGGACAACATCAGGCAACTCGTCGAACAAGCCGCCGGCGCCTCGGGGGCTGAAAACGAGGAACGCATATCCGACCGGATTGATCGGCAGAACGAAGAACTCGAGAGACTCACCAAAGAACGTGATGCCTTGCTAAAGGGATAGCCCCTGGATCGAGACGCCGGCGCATACGGCCATACGCGGGGAGCCCTTGATCTTCCGGAAAACCTGCCGTTACTAGGTTCCGCAAACAGCGGCGGAGAGCCGCAGCCTATCCGGGAGCCGACGAAGCCATGGGACCGCTGGAGGGCGTCAAGGTCATCGACATGACGACCGTGCTGATGGGGCCCTATGCCACCCAGATGCTCGGCGATTATGGCGCTGACGTCATCAAGGTTGAGGCGCTGGAAGGCGACGTGACACGGCAGATCGGCCCGAGCCGTCACCCCGGCATGGGTCCGGTGTTCCTCAATACCAACCGCAGCAAGCGCAGCATCGCGCTCGACCTGAAAAAGCCTGCAGGCCGCGACGCGGTGCTGCGGCTGATCGCGTCAGCCGACGTGCTGGTCTACAATGTGCGGCCGCAGGCGATGGCGCGATTGCAACTCGGATACGATGTGGTGTCGAAGATCAACCCGCGCCTGATATATGCCGGCGTGTTCGGATTTGGTCAGGACGGCCCCTATGCCGCCAAGCCCGCCTATGACGATCTGATCCAGGGCGCGACCGCGCTGCCTGCGCTGATGGCGCAGACCAGCGACGGTGTTCCGCGCTATGTTCCCAATGCGCTTGTCGACCGCATCGTGGGTCTCACCGCCGTGGGCGCGATCTGCGCCAGCCTCGTGCACCGCCATCGCACCGGGCGCGGCCAGCGTGTCGATATTCCGATGTTCGAGACCATGGCGGGTTTTGTCATGGGCGATCACATGGGCGGTCTGACCTATGAGCCGCCGCTGGACAAAGGCGGCTATGCGCGGCATCTGTCGCGCGACCGGCGGCCCTACAAGACGTCCGACGGCTACATCTGCGTGATCGTCTATAACG
>JBAVEE010000003.1:0-6616 GCA_049587575.1 Bradyrhizobium sp. | reverse complement strand
CCAGCGCGCCGAGCGCCAGCGCCGCGAACAGGCCGAGCCCGATGGCGCGGGCCAGGAACGGCAGCGCCAGCCACAGACCGGCCCACGACACCGCCAGAAACAAGCCGGCGACGGTCAAAAGCCGGGCCAGATGCGGCCAGCCGCGCTCCCATGCGATCGCATATTCCGCCCGCCGCAAGGCCTGCGCCAGCTGCAGCCGCGAGGCGGCATCAGGGTTTCGCACTGGCTCTGACGGGTCGGGGGTGGCGCCGCTCAACAATCTCTCCGGGTTGCCCGGATCACACGCTAGCACAACGGCGGCAGTGAGGCACCCACCCGGGACGGGTAGCCCATACCCGGAAATACGCATAACAGGGAGGCGTGACTGTGCCGCCCCGACCTCGTAACGTCGGCGCGGAACCATCAAAGCGCAGTTTAGGGAAACGCCAAGGAAACGCCAAGGAAACGTCATGGACAAGAAGACGCACGACAAGGGACTGGAGATTCGGAAAGCAGTACTGGGCGAGGCCTATGTCGCCAACGCGCTGAAAAACGCCGATGACTTCAACCGGCCATTTCAGGAACTGGTCACCGAATATTGCTGGGGCGCGGTGTGGGGCCGCGAGGAACTGCCGCACAAGACCCGCAGCATGCTCAATCTCGCCATGATCTCGATCCTGAACCGGCCGCACGAATTGCGGGCGCACATCAAGGGCGCGCTGACCAATGGCGTGAGCCGCGACGAGATACGCGAAGTTTTCATGCAGGTCGCGATCTATGCCGGCATTCCCGCGGGGGTCGACAGTTTCCGGATCGCCCGCGAAGTGTTCGCCGAACTCGACAAGGGCTGAGGCGCATGGAGATCGGATTCATCGGCCTGGGGAAAATGGGTTTTCCCATGGCCCGCCGCCTGATCGAGGCCGGGCATCAACTCGTCGTCTTCGACCAGCGCAAGGAGGCCGTGGACAGGCTGGTGGCGCTGGGCGCGCAGCCGGCTGCCTCGCCGAAAGACGTCGCCGACCGCGCCGAGACCGTGCTGGCGAGTCTGCCTTCGCTGCAGGCCTCGCTCGAGGTGGCGACCGGAAAGGACGGCGTCATCGAAGGCCGGCGCGTCAGGCGCTTCGTCGACCTCTCCACCGTCGGATCGCATATGGCGGCGCGGATTCACGACCTGTTGGCGAAGCGCAACCTGGTTCAGCTCGACAGTCCGGTCAGCGGCGGCGTCGGCGGCGCCGAAAAAGGCACGCTCGCGGTCATGGTATCGGGTCCCCGTGCCGATTTCGACGCGGTGAAACCCGCGCTCGACGTGATCGGCAAGGTGTTCTTCATCGGCGAGAAACCCGGCTCGGCGCAGACCATGAAGCTGGCCAACAATCTGTTGTCGGCGACCGCCGTGGTGGCCACTTCGGAAGCCGTCGTGATGGGCGTCAAAGCGGGTCTCGATCCCGCCGTGATGATCGACGTGATCAACGCGGGCTCGGGCATGAACACGGCGAGCCGCGACAAGTTTCCCCGTTCGATCCTGCCGCGCAGCTTCGACTTCGGTTTTGCCACCGGCCTGATGGTCAAGGACGTGCGGCTTTGCCTCGAAGAGGCGAAATCGCTGGGACTGTCGATGGAGGTTGCCGAAGCGGTCGGACGCCTCTGGGAAGTGGTGATCCGCGACATGGGCGCGGAGTCCGACTTCACTTCCGCGATCAAGCCGATCGAAAAGGCGGCCGGCGTGGTGGTCGGTGGCAAAGCCGCTGACGCAGCCAAGTAAAAACCATCGTCGTCCCGGCCAAGCGAGCAACGCGAGCGCGAGCCGGGACCCATACTCTGCGGCCAATGTTGTTGAATCCTGAAACGATCAGCGGCTGTGGTTATGGGTCCCTGCTTTCGCAGGGACGAGATCGCTTTGATAATGGCTCACAGCCACGGCGCGGGCCTGTCCATCGCGATCAGGGCTTCGACCTCGACGCGCGGCCGCACCACCGCGTACCGGTCGTCCTTGACCAGCACTTCCGGCACCAGCGCGCGGGTGTTGTAGGTGCCGGACTGCACCGCGCCGTAGGCTCCGGCGGTCATGACCGCCAGGAGATCGCCGGCTTTGGGCTCGGGCATGGTCCGCCCGAGCGCAAGATAATCGCCGCTTTCGCAGACCGGCCCGACCACGTCGGCGACAATGGCCGGCGTGCCTTGCGCAGCGGCGCGGACCGGCAGGATGTCGTGATGCGCCTCGTACAGAGTGGGGCGGATCAGGTCGTTCATCGCCGCGTCGATGATGACGAAATTCCTGGCGTCGCCATGCTTCACATAGATCACGCGGGTCACCAGAATGCCGGCATTGCCGACGATCAGCCGGCCGGGCTCGAACACCAGCGTGCAGCCGAGATTGTGCGTCACCCGCTTGACCACGGCGGCGTAGGCGGAAGGCAACGGCGGCGCTTCGCGGTCGGCATGATAGGGAATGCCGAGGCCGCCGCCGAAATCGATATGCGAGATGGTGTGGCCATCGGCGCGCAGCGTCTGCACGAATTCCGCCAGCAGCCTGAACGCGGCTTCCAGCGGCACCAGATCGGTGATCTGGCTGCCGATATGCATGTCGACGCCGGTCACGCGAATACCGGGCAGCCTTGCCGCGCGGGCGTAGACCGCACGCGCCCGATCGAGCGGGACGCCAAACTTGTTCTCGGACTTGCCGGTCGAGATTTTGGCATGCGAGCCGGAATCGACGTCGGGATTGACCCTGATCGAGATCCGCGCCACCCGCCTTTGCTCGCTCGCCAGCCGCGACAGCAATTCGAGTTCGGGCTCGGATTCGACGTTGATGCAGAGAATGTCTTCCGCCAGCGCCGCCCGCAGTTCGACTTCGGTCTTGCCGACCCCCGAGAATAAAATCTTGCCGGGCGGAATGCCGGCGGCCAGGGCGCGCTTCAACTCGCCGCCCGACACCACATCCGCGCCGGCGCCGAGCCTTGCGAGCGTGCGCAGCACCGACTGGTTGGAGTTGGCCTTCATGGCGTAACAGATCAGCGACTTCTCGCCGGCAAAGGCTTCGCTGAACACCCGGTAATGGCGCTCCAGCGTCGCCGTCGAATAGCAATAGAATGGCGTGCCGACGGCTTCCGCCAGTTCGATCAGATTCACCGCCTCGGCGTGAAGCACGCCGTTGCGATAGTCGAAGTGATTCATGGCGCGCTCAGTTGCTATTCAGGAGCGGGTCGAGGATGAATGATTTCTTGGGACCTCTACCGGCGGTCGGCGCCGCATTGGCTCCATAGCTTGGATTGAATACGCTTGGCTTGCTGGCTTCGTCGGCCTCGGTATTGCCCTGGACCGCGGCGGCCGGCTGCGACGACGCGGTCGGCGGCAAATCGAGCGGTCCCTTGCGGCCGCAGCCTGCGAGCGCAAGCACGGTCGCGCTCAGCAGAACAAGGGCCCATCCCCGATATCTTGGGCGGTCGTTGCGATTCACGTCAAAATCCCCAATGCGGCGGCACCATACAAAGATTGACCTGCTCTGGCGAGACCTGCGAGGCGCTGAATTTCCCGCGAGAATCGCGGCTCAGCCCAATTTTCGCTCTTTTTCCAGCCGCTTGAGCCAGCTCCTGGCCTGCGCCAGCACATTCTTCGGGGCGGTTCCGCCATAGCTGGTGCGGCTCTTGACGGAGGCCTCGACCGACAGCACCGCCAGCGCATCGGCGGTAATCCTGGGCTCGATGGCCTGCATCGCCTTCAACGGCAGCTCATGCAACGCGACGCCGTCGCTGGATGCCTTGGCGACGATCCGCCCGGTGACGTGATGGGCGTCGCGGAACGGCATTTTCAGCGTCCGCACCAGCCAGTCCGCGAGATCGGTGGCGGTTGCGTAGCCTTCCCCGGCCGCGGCATGCATCCGCGCCTCGTCCGGCACGATATCGGCGACCATTCCGGTCATCGCGCGCACGGCCAGCGAAAGCGCACCGAACGCCTCCATCGCGCCCTGCTTGTCTTCCTGCATGTCCTTTTGATAGGCGAGCGGCAGTCCCTTCATCACGATCAGCAATCCGGTCAGCGCGCCGATCACCCTGCCGGTTTTGGCGCGCACCAGTTCGGCCGCATCCGGGTTGCGCTTCTGCGGCATGATCGAGGAACCGGTCGTGAACTTGTCGGAAAGCCGCACCAGCCCTACCAGCGGCGAGGTCCAGATCACGATTTCTTCGGCGAAGCGCGACAGATGCACCGACGCGATCGCCGCCGCCGACAATGTCTCGAGCACGAAATCCCGGTCCGAGACCGCATCGAGTGAATTGGCCATCGGCCGGTCGAAGCCGAGCGCCTTCGCGGTCGCGTGGCGATCGATCGGGAACGAGGTGCCGGCCAGGGCGGCCGCGCCGAGCGGCGATTCGTTCAGGCGCTTGCGTGCGTCGGCGAAACGGCCGCGATCGCGCGCCGCCATCTCGACATAGGCGAGCAGATGATGCCCGAACGTCACCGGCTGCGCGGTCTGCAGATGGGTAAATCCGGGCATCACGGTCGCGGCGTGCTCCAGCGCCCGCTCCGCCAGCGTGTGCTGGAAAGAAGCCAGCGCGGCATCCGTCTCGTCGATGGTGTCGCGGACATACAGCCGAAAATCGGTTGCGACCTGATCGTTGCGCGAACGCGCGGTGTGCAGCCGTCCCGCAGCGGGCCCGATCAACTCCCCAAGCCGGCTCTCGACATTCATGTGGATGTCCTCGAGCGCGCGCTTGAAATCGAACGATCCCTTGCCGATTTCTGACAAAATCGTGTCTAGACCCCTGGAGATATTTTTCGCATCGTTCGCCGTAATAATGCCTTGCGCGGACAGCATCGCGGCGTGGGCCTTGGACGCGGCGATGTCCTGGGCGTAAAGGTGACGATCGACGTCGATGGAGACATTGATTTCCTCCATGATCGCGTCCGGGCGCTCGCTGAACCGGCCGCCCCACATCTTGTTGCTCATGATCCGCTGCTCATGACGTATTACTCTTGCCTGCCGCTCATCGCCCGCGGCCGTTAACACGCCGTATACCGTTAGCGGCGCACCCGAAGCCCTGCATAGCCGTATCTGATACAGGATGACAAACGATATGCCCGAACGATCCTCGCCTGCCCCGGCCCCCACGCGCCGGATTCCCTATGTCGTCGGGGCGGTCCTGGTCGGGGCGGCGATTGGAGTTGCCGGGATATACGGGATTGGCGGGCTGAAACGCAATGCGGCGGGCGATTCCACCTGCGCCGCGGCAGTCGACCTTGCGCACAAGCTCGCGCCTCTGGTGCATGGCGAGGTTGCCGCCCTGACCATGGCAACGGCGCCCCTGCGGCTGCCGGACCTCGCCTTCGAGGACGGTGACGGCAAGCCCAGGAAGCTCTCGGACTGGCGCGGCCGCACGGTGCTGGTGAACCTGTGGGCGACCTGGTGCGTGCCCTGCCGCAAGGAAATGCCGGCGCTGGACGGTTTGCAGGCCAGGCTCGGCGGCAAGAATTTCGAGGTGGTCGCGATCAATATCGATACCCGCGACCCCGAAAAGCCCAGGACTTTCCTCAAAGAGGCCAATCTGACCCGGCTCGGCTATTTCAGCGACAACAAAGCCAAGGTTTTTCAAGATCTTAAAGCCATAGGGCGGGCGCTGGGCATGCCGACCTCGGTGCTGGTCGATAGCCAGGGCTGCGAGATCGGCACCATTGCAGGGCCCGCGGAATGGGATAGCGACGACGCGGTCAAGCTGATCACGGCGGCAACGACAGCGCCGGGCTCCTAGCCCGGGCGCCTTAGGCTTCGTCGGCAATGCCGTTGCGCAGCAGGCCGACCCGGTCGATCTCAACCTCGACGACATCGCCGGGCTTCATCCACAATGGCGGTGTACGTCTGGCGCCGACGCCGCCCGGCGTGCCGGTCACGATCACGTCGCCGGGCTCCAGCCGCGTGAACGACGAGCAGTATTCGATCTGGTGCGGAATATCGAAGATCATCTGGCTGATGGTCGCCTCCTGAACCACCTGCCCGTTGAGGCGGGTCTGCAGCCGCAGCGGCGCCAGATCGCCGGCTTCGTCCGGCGTCACCATCCACGGACCGAACCCGCCGGTTTCGGGAAAGTTCTTGCCGGGCGTGAATTGATGGGTGTGGCGCTGATAATCGCGGACGCTGCCCTCGTTGTAACAGGCGTATCCGGCGATGTGGTCCCACGCATCCTTGCGCGAGATATACCGGCCCGGCTTGCCGATGATGACGGCGAGTTCGCCCTCGAAATCGAGATCCTTCGAGACCCGCGGGCGGATGATGTTGGCAAGATGCCCGGTCTGGCTGTTGGCGAAGCGGCCGAACACCGTGGGGTTCTCGACTTCGGAGCGGCCGGTTTCCTTGCGGTGGGTCTCGTAATTGAGGCCGATGCAGAGGATCTTGTCGGGATTGGGAATCACCGGCAGCCAGGCGATGTCGGCGAGCGCGTGCCGCGGGGCGTTCGCAAGAGCCGCCACCTCAGCCAGCGCCCCGGCGGCGATGACAGATTTCAGGTCGGGAAAGCGGTCGCGCGCGAGCGCGCCGAGGTCCACCGCTTCCGCGCCGTCGATGAGGCCCCAACTGGTGGCGCCGTTGATCCTGAAACTTGCGAACTTCATTGGATATCCTTGCGTTTGAGACGAGATATTTGAGGAA
>JBAVEE010000002.1:0-1602 GCA_049587575.1 Bradyrhizobium sp. | reverse complement strand
CCCAAACGGCAATGCGCGGATCCCGCGCGCGACATCGGCAATGTCGGCGACGACTGCCGACGCCGTCTCCGCGCCCCCCGCGCCCGGGCCGACCAGCGTGATCGGCGGGATGCCCTCGCCGTCGATGGTGACCGCATTGGTGACGCCCATGACCTGGGCGATCGAGGACGATTTCGGCACCATGGTCGGATGCACGCGCTGCTCGATGCCTTTCGCGGTCCGCACCGCGACCCCGAGCAGCTTTACGCGATAGCCGAGCTCTTCCGCAGCGCGGAGGTCTTCCGGCGCGATCGAGGAAATGCCTTCGACGTACACCGCGCTCTGCGCCACCTTGGTGCCGAAAGCGAGGCTGGCCAATATCGCCAGCTTCTGCGCGGTATCGTGGCCATCAACATCGAAGGACGGGTTGGCCTCGGCATAACCAAGCCGTTGCGCGTCCTTCAGGCATTCGGCGAACGACAGGCCTTCCTGTTCCATCCGGGTCAGGATGTAGTTGCAGGTACCGTTGAGGATGCCGTAGACGCGATTGATGGCCGTACCGGCCAGGCCCTCGCGCAGGGTTTTTATCACCGGGATCGCCGCGCCGACGGCGGCCTCGAAATTCAGGGCGCAGCCGTGCTTCTCGGCCGCCTTCGCCAGCCGCAGCCCGTGTTTGGCGATCAGCGCCTTGTTGGCGGTGACGACCGACTTGCCGGATTTCAGCGCCGCCTCGATCGCCGACAAGGCGGGCTCGCCCGCCCCGCCCATCAATTCGACGAAGCAGTCGATGCCGGGATCGCTGGCCAACGCCAGCGGGCTTTTCGCCCAGGCGATGCCGCGCAGATCGAGGCTCCGCTTCTTCACCTTCGAACGCGCGGTGACCGCGACGACGCGCACGCCGCGTCCGCAGCGCGCCGACAGGGTCCGGCTCTGCTGCTCGATCAGACGGACCACTTCGGCGCCCACGGTGCCGAGCCCCGCAATACCCACTTTCAGGGGTGCGACCATGACGGGAAAAACCTGCCGGAGAGACTGTGACTTGGCATGATCCGATCCGAAAACCGTCTCCGTCCCCGGGTCAAGCCCAGGGACATGCTTTTCGGGATCACGCCTATCGCCGGTTGGCGAGAGGAACCACGTTGTGCAACGTTTCCAGGCCGCTTTCAAGGAAGCGGCGCACACCGCGGGCGGCCTGGCGAATGCGTTGCTCGTTTTCCACCATGGCGATGCGGACATAGCCCTCGCCATGCTCGCCAAAGGCGACCCCGGGCGAAACCACGACGCCGGATTTCTCGACCATCAGGGTCGCAAACTGCATGCTGCCGACGCCGCGGAAGGCTTCGGGCAACGGCGCCCACGCGAACATCGAGGCTTCGGGCGGCGGAATCTCCCAGCCGGCGCGACCGAATGATTCCACCAGGGCATCCCTGCGCTTGCGATAGACGTCGCGCATCTCGCGAATACAATCGTCCGGGCCGTTGAGCGCCGCGGTCGCCGCCACCTGGATCGGCGTGAACGCGCCATAATCGAGATAGGACTTCACCCGCGCCAGCGCTGCGATGATCCGTTCGTTGCCGACCGCAAATCCCATGCGCCAGCCGGCCATCGAAAAGGTCTTCGACA
>JBAVEE010000001.1:0-1918 GCA_049587575.1 Bradyrhizobium sp. | reverse complement strand
GTCCCCAAATACACACTTCTTGGTTCCGTTGCACTGCGAGCCTCTTGAGACGAATAGCAAGCGGCGCGACCGATGACTTGCAGCATGTCTCTTATGGGTCCAGACTGTGTGAAAACCTAACCGATGCTATGATTCCCTTGCTGAATCGCGGGGGGATGATGAAGGGTTTCGTTCAAGGGGCCGATCGCCAGCAGACGACACTGTTACCTGAATGCCTTGATGATTGGGTGGACGAGAGCAATCCTGTTCGCGCGGTCGATGTGTTCGTCGATGCGCTGGAACTGCGCGAGCTGGGGTTCGATGGCGTCACCCCGGCAGCGACCGGCCGGCCGGGATATCATCCGTCGCCGATGCTCAAGCTTTATATCTATGGCTATCTCAATCGGGTCCAATCGAGCCGGCGGCTGGAGCGTGAAGCTGGCCGCAATCTGGAAGTGATGTGGCTGACGGGACGGCTCGTTCCGGATCACAAAACCATCGCCGATTTCCGCAAAGACAACGGCCCGGCCATCAAGAAGGTTTGTGCGCATTTCGTCGCCTTGTGCCGCAAGATGGGTCTGCTGGCGAAAGCGAGCGTTGCGATCGACGGCAGCAAGTTCAAGGCGGTCAATTCGCGCGACAACAACTTCACGAAGGGAAAGATGGAGCGGCGCCTGGCGCAGATCGAGGAGAGCGTTGCGCGTTATCTGAGCCAGCTCGACACCGCCGATCGCCAGACAGCTGCCGGTGAGGCGCCCTCGGAGGAGCTTGTGGCCAGGACCACGCGGCTCAAGGAGAAGCTGATCAAGCTCGAAGAAGAGGTGAAGCGCCTCAAAGCGATTGAGAAAGTGATGCTTGCTGCGCCCGATCAGCAGGTCTCCTTCACCGATCCTGATTCCCGCTCGATGGCGACCAGCGGGCGCGGCTCTGGGATGGTCGGCTACAACGTGCAAGCGGCCGTCGATACGACGAACCATCTGATCGTCGCGCATGAGGTGACCAACGTCGGCACCGACAAGTCGCATCTTGCGAACATGGCCAACCAAGCGAAGGCGGCATTGGAGGCAGAAAACCTCGAAGCCTTTGCCGATCGCGGCTACTTTAAAGGCGAGGAGATCCTGGCATGCGAAGAGGCTGGCATCACGGTCACGCTGCCAAAACCCCAGACATCGGAGGCGAAGTCGGAAGGCCGCTTCGGCAAGCAGGATTTCCGCTACGGAGCTGAGGAGGACATCTACATTTGTCCTGCCGGTGAGAAGCTCACCCACCACTTCACGAACGAGGAAAATGGATTGGTCCTGCACCACTACTGGACCAACGCGTGCCGCACCTGCGCGCTGAAGGCTCAGTGCACGAAAGGACCGCAACGTCGCATCAAGCGGTGGGAGGACGAGTATGTTGTTGATGCTGTGCAGGCGCGCCTGGACAGAAATCCGGATGCAATGCGTGCTCGTCGCGAGACGGTCGAGCATCCGTTCGGCACGCTGAAGATGCGGATGGGGGCGACGCACTTTCTGATGAAGACGCTGCCCAAAGTGGCGACTGAGATGGCGTTGCACGTGCTCGCCTATAACCTCACGCGCGTGATTAACATCGTCGGTATCAAACCGTTCCTCGCGGCGATCCGGGCTTGAGCAGCGCGTCATGGTGCCCGCCGTGAGACCGTTAGGGTCGCTCAGCATGGCCCGAGGCTGCGCCCGGATTGACTCCAGGCCCGCTACAGCAAAAATAGGCTCAGCCGATCGCGTCGAGGTCCATCACGCCCGGTTACTTGCAGTTATTGGGGTACGAAAAATGTTTCCACACGGCCTGGGTCAAAAGGCGAAATACTCGCTAAGAGCAGATGCTTTCCGCTTTGCCCCTGATAGCAGACATGATGCGGCGCAGTCGGCTCGTCCGTTTCGTGCCAATGGACTAAACCGCTCGCGCGGTAGGGCAC